>JBKJNS010000497.1:0-3980 GCA_046593455.1 Chitinophagales bacterium
GTTTCCATAATCACCTGCTGGCATTCACCTCTTCCGCTTATTACTTTCGGCATCCATGATGCAAGTTGATTGAGCTTTGGCAACATCATCAGCTTTTCAAGGATGTTGTCTTTGGGTTTCATGAGTGATTTAAAGAGTGCTTCAATTTCTTTGGATACATCATCCAAATCATTTACACCCAATGCAAGACAAATTCTTTTTCTTGAACCGAATGCATTTATCAGTAACGGAAATTCAGTTCCTGTATTTTCAAACAACAATGCAGGTCCATTATTTTTAGAAATGCGATCAACAATTTCTGTAATCTCTAATTGGGGATTTACAAACTCTTTAATGCGGATGAGTTCACCTTGCTTTTCCAATACATCTATAAAATGCTGCAACGATTTATAAGCCATTCATTTTTTTTAAGGTAACAAAATTAGGAGAAAGAAGTTTTGAACTATTTTTATTTCATGCTAAAATCATTTTTTGTTCTCATTTCAATCTTCATTTCCATAGTTCATCCTCCAAAATTATTCTCACAGGTTGTAGATGGTGAAATACAAATTGATGGAATAAAACGAACTTATCATCTTGTAATTCCTACCGCATTAAATTCAAAAACAAAATTGCCTTTGGTAATTGTGCTTCATGGCGGAGGAGGTTCGGGAGTCAATATGATTCGCTTAACCAATTTCAATTCACTTGCTGAAGAAGATACTTTCATTGCAGTATTTCCTGATGGATTAAATAAAGGTTGGAATGATGGAAGAATTGTTGAGAGTTTGGAAAGAAAGTATGATGATGTAAATTTTATTTCAAAACTCATTGATCATCTTGTTGAAACACATAATGCAGATCGAAATAAAATTTTTGTAACCGGCATTTCTAACGGTGCCATCTTTAGTTTGTATTTAGCCTATAAACTGCCCGGAAAAATTCGTGCGATTGCTCCTGTGTGTGGAAGCATTCCTGTTGATTATGCTAATAGTTATTCCATCGCACAAAACACATCTGTGCTCATCATCAATGGCACTGCAGATTCTTTGGTAAAATATGAAGGTGGAAATATAGCTTCGAAAAAAGGAGAGCGCGGAAAAGTGATTAGCACTAATTCAATGATCGATATTTTAATGCGCCCTTATACTTGCCGCACAAAATTAATCACGCTGGAATTTCAAGATGTTTCAATCAAAGATCATTCACATGCTATCAAATACATTTATCCTTCATGCGGTTTTCCTTCCCAAATAATCTTAATCAAAGTAATTGGAGGCGGTCACACTTGGCCCGGCGGCGTTCAATACCTTCCTAAATTTTTGGTGGGTAATACTTGTAGAGATTTTAACGCTTCACGTGAGATTTGGAAATTCTTTAGTGAGCAGAAATAAAAAACTGCCTGAACAAAATGCTCAGGCAGTTTAAAAATATTTTTCATTTCAATTAAAATTTATACCCGATTGTAGCAACAAAATTATTAGTAACCTTATCAATTGCAACTCCCGGAACACTTTGATCCGTTAGAGTATATGCCTGATAATACTCTTTGGCAAGTGTATGCACATAGGCAAAATCTAAGTACCCATGTTTTTCTCTTATGCCGGCACCGCCACTAAAAGATAATCTTGAATAATCACTTTCTCCTGTGGCAACCCCTGAATTATAAGGAGAACCATAATAGGCTACCCCTGCGCGCAACCTGAAAATATCATATACATATTCGCCACCTGCCCTTACATTTTGTGTGAAGCGATATTTCTGATTGATCGTTTGATTCAATGATTGTTCAATAGAAATTTCTTCTGATGTTGCATAACGATTAAAATTATAATGCATTCCATCATAAGGAACAATTTCATAGTCCACATCAATAAACCCATGTTGTTTAAACATAACTGCAGCGCTGAATATTCCGCGAAGCGGAGTTACCAGATGATAATCATAACTTCCATCAGGTGAAGACCAACTCCATGTTTTTCCTTTTTCCAAATTTGAATTAACAATTAAGTTATAATTATCATGCATGTAATAATAAGTTGGGGTATGCAATGCAGCACCTACTCTGAAATACTGATTGAAGATATACGACAAGCCAAACTTGGCATTGATTCCAACTCCATTGGTGTTGAGGTAATCTGTTTTTGTAAAACTTTCAAAGTCACCATAAACACTATTGATATCGCTCTCGGTAAATGTGGTATATGAATTATAATTAATAGAAGGCAAGCCAACCGTCATTCCTAACATCAGGTGATCATCATAATTACCGCCAAATGAAAATAAATATTCAGTGTTTGAACCTTCCTGAGAAATGTAACCACTCTGCTCAATATTTCCGTTGTTTACAACTCCTGTGTATTGTGCGCTGTCAGATGCTGTTGGGTTTATTAAATACGTTTGATAAAATAATCCCGAACCAAATGAATATGTATTGGTAATTGAATTTGGATTGGTTCCGCCTTTTGAATTCGCTTCGGCAACATAAAAATCAATCATAGAATTATCAGGGTTCACACCTTTAAAATTAGTGTTGCTGTTGAAATCACTTAATCGATTCGCCCCAAAAGCTACATTGAATCTCTTCCATTTATTAGTAGGATCTTTCCTTGTGAGATCCTGTGAGAATACAACACCAAAACTTGAAATATTAAATGGTGCTCTGTTTCCCTGCAATGTATTTCCTTCAAACGTTGCATCAGTATTTATACTTGTTACCGAAGGAGAAAATGAAAACTCTGAACTTCTGTAGACTCCTATACCGGCAGGATTAAAACTGAGCGTACTAAAATCGGCACCCAGCGCTCCAAATGCTCCCGAAGTTCCCATGAAACGCGCAGTTCCTCCGAAACTTAATTGCGTGTAACGCAATGCATCTTCATCTGATTGTGCTTGTGATAAAAATGGTATGATTAAAAACATACCAATGGCTTTCATGATTGTTTTCATGTTGTTAAATTTAAGAATGATAAATTATTATCTGGGATTTCTTGAAGTTGCTGATGATTTGTGAGATCCTCCACTCTGGCTATTGCTTCGTGCTCCACTGCTTGAACTGCGACCAGACTGAACATGCTGTGCTGGTTTGTTTACTGTGCTATTGTTCTGAGAATATTTTGATTGTTGTGAACTCGATTTTGCAGATGATCTTACACTCTTTGAAGCCGAAACATTTGTTGGCTGAGTAACATGATGTTGAACCTGAGTATTCCCTTTCTGTGGTGAAGAAGAATAATTTCTGGTTGCTGTACCACTTACTTGCTGTACTTGCCTTGGAGCATTGTTCATCGCTAATTGTGTTCCTTGTGTGTTGCTTTTTGTTGAAGAGTTCATACTTAGTTTATTCGCATTCTGATTTGAATAGACAGTATGGCTTGCCACTGAACTCGAAAAATCAACACCTTGTAATTGTGCCACACTTCTTGGTTTGCCATTAATATTTGCTCTTGGAGTAACACTATTGCGTTCCATTGATTTTACTGCATCACCACTCTTTTCAGCACCGCCTGTTTTATTGATGCTGTTGTCAAAAGTTGAGTTACTCTTTGTAACAGTAGAGTTAGATTTATTATTGATGACCTTGCCATTCTCACGATTATTTCGTGTTGCATCGGAATTTACACCGCTCACTATATTGCCATCAGTTCTACCGTTATTCTTAACATTACCCATGTCACCAATTCCGTTTACTGATCTCACTGGAGCACTGCCACTTCCGGCATCTTTATATTCTCTTCCACCTGCAACATCAGAACTGGTGTTACTTGATGAGGCACCGCGATAACCATAATAATAATCTCCACTACCATAGCCATTATCATATCCATAGTTAGGAGGATAACCATAATAAGGATTGCATCCCCAATAAGGATTGTAACCATAATAAGGATTATAGCCATAATATGGGTTGTAACCATAATAAGGATAATATGGATAGTAGCTCGTGTACCAAGGATAATAATAATTGTAAGAGCTATACCCCCAACCAATTCCAAAGCCTA
>JBKJNS010000504.1:0-3025 GCA_046593455.1 Chitinophagales bacterium
GCGAAGGCGGATCGGGAATTAAATGATCCCAAGTAATCATCTGTAATTCTTCATCATAATTGAGCGAACACTTTACTCTTTCATTGTATTCAATGATCAATCGTTTATGTTTATTGCGATCATCATATTTTCCAAAATCAAAAATCGAAGCACCAAACACCGGAAGTTTTTTTCCATTGAATGAAAGCACATCAAGAATTTTTTTATTGCTCTCAGCATTATTTCCATCCCAGCCAAACAACATGTAGTACGATTTACCCGATTTGTTTTTCACTTCCATCATCTTATAATACAAAGCACCAAACCATCTTTCATTAGTGGTAAGACTATCTGCTGCATTCCTAAAATAATCTGAATAATCAAACAGAGGATAGAGGACTAATTTTTTTGGATTGTTCATTTGAATTGCTCCGTAATATCTGAACGTACTGTCATTAATTCTTAACGCCCAATTAAAAATCCTGAATGATTGATCACTTGAATTCAAAACTGAAATTCTGCTAACAGAATCGAAGGGATAATAAAATGATTCGGGAGTTTTTAATGCAAGAACGAGTTTGCGAATAAAAGTATAACACGCTCCCTGCCTCACCATTTCATCGCGTGAATCAATAATGGAATCATTCAGCGTTTTTAAAGTATCCTGATAATGATTGAGTGCTTGAAGATGCTCAGCAGAAATTAATGTTTGCGCTCTCACTTCATTCGAAAGCAAGAAGATGATAATGGAAATGAAAAAAATTCGCAGCGGTTTCAATCATTAATATTTTGTTTTGCAAACGTACGAAGGGAGAAGTTATTTGGGAAAATGAAAAAAAAGTTTTGAGTTTCGGGTTTTGAGTTTCGAGTTTCACAAAGTGAATTTCAAAGCCAAATATTAATTATCCCTACATCAAACAAACTATAAATCTGTTGCGAGTTAAGGTAATGCGAGTACAGAACCCGAAACACTAAACTCAAAACTCAAAACTCAAAACTAAATATTCTCTATAACAATTGCACTCGCGCCGCCGCCGCCATTACAAATTCCTGCAGCGCCATACTTCGCCGAATTATTTTTTAATGCAGAAATGAGCGTGCAAGTAATCCGCGCACCACTCGCACCTACGGGATGACCAAGTGCAACAGCGCCGCCATAAATATTTACTTTGGAATGATCGAGCCCTAGTAATTTTTCATTCGCCATAGTAACATTTGCAAATGCTTCATTGATCTCGAAGTAACTGATGTCTTTAATTTCTAATCCTGCTTTCTTTAATGCAATTGGAATTGCAAGTGATGGTGAAGTAGGAAACTCATCAGGTGTTTGCTCCGCATCGCCGTAGCCAATGATTTTTGCAATTGGTTTTAAACCTAACTCTCTCATTTTTTCACCGCTCATTAAAACCATTGCTGCAGCACCGTCATTTATTTTTGATGCATTCACTGCAGTCACTGTTCCGTCTTTTCCAAATGAAGGTTTCAGCGTTGCAACTTTTTCGGGTTTCAGTTTTTTAAATTCTTCATCCTCTTTTACAAAAGTGCTTCCTGCCTTGCCAGCAATTTCAACATCAAATAAATCGAGCGCAAAAGAATTATTCTTGTATGCTTCTCCAGTACGTCGATATGATTCCAACGCGAAAGCATCCTGTTCTTCTCTCGAGAAATTATATTTCTTCGCGCATCGGTCGCCGCTGTTTCCCATCATCTCTCTTGAATATGGATCTTGTAAAGCATCGCGAACAATGGCATCAATAATTTCTCCGTTGCCATATTTAATTCCTGATCTGCCGCTCGGTATCATGTGTGGTGCATTCGTCATGCTTTCCATTCCTCCTGCAACAACAATGTTTTTATCACCAAGCATAATGGATTGTGCACCTAATATAATTGCCTTCATTCCCGAAGCACAAACTTTATTTACAGTAGTACATGTTGCATTTACATTCACACCTGCTGCAATGGCTGCTTGCCTTGCCGGTGCTTGTCCGTTGTTTGCCTGTATCACGTTGCCCATGATTACTTCTTCAACCTGAGCACCCGTAATTCCCGCGCGCTCCATCGCTTTTTTAATTGACTGCGCACCTATTTCTACTGCTGATAGTGGTGAGAGTACGCCGCTTAAACTACCAATTGGTGTGCGCGCCATTGAGATAATAAATACTTCTTTCATTTTTTAGTTGTTGGTTGTTAGTTGCCTATTGTTAGAAAGGGATGCAAAGGTAATGATGAAAAGAAACATTGGCTTATGACAAATAAATTAGGATAGAAAAACTTCGATTGTTACTTTTAATTTGAAATGAAAAATTTACTTTTAGAATTCTTGTATCTTTGAAATGAAATAAGATGAAAAAGATTTTACTTCTCATTGGATTTTGCCTTGCGTTTGCAAATTGTTTTTCGCAGGCGGGAGAATGGACTTGGGTGAAAGGTGATAGTATAGATAATCCTCTTGGAAATTTTGGAGCAATTGGAGTAAGCTCACCTGATAATAATCCTCCTGGACGATACAGTTGCTACTCTTGGCAAGATCAGAATGGTAATTTTTGGATTTTTGGAGGGCATGGTACCTCAGGCATTTTAAATACTCTTTGGAAATATGATATTTCTACCAATGAATGGATATGGATTAATGGATCCAATCTTTCAAATCAAGCAGGAATATATGGCATTAAAGGAATTCCCTCTATCAACAATTGTCCTGGAGCAAGAACTTTTGGCTCATTGACTTGGGTTGATACAACGGGAAATTTCTGGTTATATGGAGGTAGCGGATATGACATAAATGGAACTTTTGCTGGACTAGCTGACTTGTGGAAATATAATATTGCAACCAATGAATGGACTTGGATGTGGGGTGATAGCGCTAATGGTGGAGCTTCTCCTGATTATGGAACTATACAAATAGCCTCTATCAATAATTCTCCGGGAATGCGATTAGAAACAACAGCCGATTGGGTAGATGGTAGTAATAACTTTTGGCTTTATGGAGGAAATGCTGGAATAGGATATCGAGCTGATATGTGGAAATACGATCCGGGAATTA
>JBKJNS010000197.1:0-4862 GCA_046593455.1 Chitinophagales bacterium
AAAAACTACCGGCAAATACAACATCATCAAGTATTATTTAAGAAGAACACTTCGCATTTGGCCGTTGTATCTGCTGGTGATCACAGTTTCATTTTTTTTAATTCCTGTGCTAATGAATTTTGTTGGAAAGGAATATCATGAAACGGCAAACCCATTTTCCTTTTATTTTTTCTGGAGCAACTTCTCCATTTTAAACAATGGATTTCCTTATTCACCTATTCTCGCTGTGTTGTGGACGGTTTCTGTGGAAGAACAATTTTATATCTGTTGGCCTTGGCTGATGAAATTATTTAAGAAGACTCGAAGTATTCTTTTCACCATCATCATTCTTGCAAGTATTGCTTTCAGAATTTATTACAGAAATGATGGAATCACTTTGTTCTTCAATTCATTCTGCATTATGAGTGATTTTGCAGTAGGAGCATGGCTTGCCATGCTGGCGATCAATCAAAATGAATTTTTTATTTGGTTGAAAAAAATTCCGAGAGCAGCGGTTGCATTCACCTACGTCATTTTAATCAGTTGCATTATTTTTTACCATCCGGTTTTTGATTCAAGTGTTGCAACCATTTTGGAGCGACTGATTTTGGGAATTGGTTTTGGTTTTGTAATCCTCGATCAGGTTTTTGGAGAGAACAGAGTTTTTAATCTTCATAAAATACCCGGCATTGTTTGGCTGGGGAAAAGAGCGTATGGATTTTATGTTTTTCATCAGGCAGGGATTCTTATTGCCATAAAAATTTTAACAGCGCTTCATTTTATTCAATCACCATTTCAATTTGTTGTGTTGATGCCGCTGCTTGCATTTGCAATTACGATTGCAATGGCTGCATTGAGTTATCGCTTTTTCGAAAAATATTTCTTGGGTTGGAAGGAAAAATTTGAAACATAGCACAATTTCGCACGGAGGCACGGAGAATCACGGAGAAAAAATATGTTTATTAACTTCAAATTTTGTTTGCAAAAAAGAACTCCGTGATTCTCCGTGCCTCCGTGCGAAATAAAATGATGCTGATGAAAAAAATTTTCACGTAGGAAAATTTTAGTTAGTGTTTTCTTTTCCCAAAGAAATTTGAAACACCACCATTAAAGAAGTCATTAAAATAAAAACAGCACAGAGTTGATGGGCTACCCCAAAGCTCACAGGTATTTTCCCGACTGAATAAATGAGTGTTAAAATTCCAAGTGTGATTTGAATGATTACAAGTATGGGCAAAGCAGCAATACTTTGTCTAAGGATTTTTGTTGTCGCCAGTTTTTTTCCTTTCCAATAAAAAACAAAAATTAAAATGGCAACTACCAAACCTAACGTGCGGTGAATAAGTTGCAGCAATCCATTGTTTGCAATAAAATTTATTGGAGCAGGAGATTGCGTAAATAATCCATCAGGTATCCATTGCGAACCAATCTTTGGGAAAGTAGGGTAGAAGAGTGCAGCGTGATTGCCTGCCATTAATCCGCCATAAAAAATTTGCAGAAATACAATAGAGATCAACAGCAATGAAAAAGATTTTAGCGATGCAACATTTTTATTTTCTTTTTCAGGATTAAAAACTTCGAGCGGAATCCAAAACAGATAACACAACAAGATGAGGGCAAGGCATAAATGAATGCTGAGTTTTATGGGATCAACCCAGGGCTGATCTACCAATCCGCTGGCAACCATAAGCCAGCCAACTAATCCTTGTATTGCGCCTAACACAAATACCAGCAATAATTTTACAAGCAGTGGTTTCGAAATTTTTTTCTTTACCAGAAAAAAAATTAGCGGAATAACAAAAACAGGAATGAACAGGCGAGCCCACAAACGATGCGCATATTCCCAGAAAAAAATTCCTTTGAATTCATCAACAGTCATTTCGCTGTTCATGAGTTTGTATTGCGGAAATTGTTTGTACTGTTCAAAGGCAAAATTCCATTCAGCAGCATTTAGCGGAGGAAGTGTTCCCATCACCAGATCCCATTGTGTGATTGATAAACCAGAACCGGTGAGGCGGGTGATACCACCCAACATAATCTGAATAAGAATCATAAACACTCCGATAAAAAGCCAGGTGGCTACAGGATTGCGTTTTTGTAAAGTCATATTTGAAAAAGCAAAGGTATGCTCACGCAATCTGATTCTGCAAAATGAGTTGCAAAGTTTTATTGAATCACAATCTTCTGATCAAAAACTTTTCCTTTAACTTCAATTGATAATTGATACAATCCCGGTGGTTGATAAGAAAGCGGAAGATGAAGCAGATCACCATCGCTTTTTTCGGAATAAGAGGAACTATAAACCAATTGGCCTGCAAGGTTAAACACGCTGATATTCGCTAAAGCGATATTGGTAAATCTGATTGTAAATGTTCCTTCGGAAAGTGTTGGAAAAACTTCATACCCTTTATCATAATCTTCATTTTCACCATAGTAAATTATTTTTTGATACACAGGATTTACAAGGTAGCAATTATCTTTCTTGAATGGAAGGGTATCATCAACAGCAATTTTTAAACTGTCGAGGATTATTTCAAATGAATCTATCATTGAAGCATAGGAAGCAGTATTGATTAAATTATTGTTTTCATCAGGATCAGTGAGCAGATCAAAAAATTCTTTGGTAACTGTTGTGCAGTTATACCTGTTGAGTTTGTAACGCTCAGTCCTGATCGTACTTAAGGTAATGCCATCACCTGATTCAAAATAAAACATATCTCTGTGCAAACTGTCGGTAGCAAATGCACGAACCGAGATACCATCGAGGCCATAATTTTCAGGAATTTTTGCAGCATCCAAAATGGTAGGTGCTATATCTGCATTGAGAGCAAGTGAATTATCAATCACAGTTCCGGGTGAAAACCAGACAGGGTATCTCACAAATAACGGAACACGCATAGAAGCTTCGTAAGGAACAGCTTTTCCTTTAAGCTGATGTTCACCGAGCAAATATCCATTATCACTCGTAAACATGATCATGGTGTTATCAAGGATATTCAATGCAGTAAGCGTGTCAAAAAGTCGTTTAAGGTTATCATCAACTCCCTGCATCATCTCAAACATTCCACTCCATAATGAAACGCAAGAATCGTAAGAAGGAATTTTTCTTTTTGGTTCGTCTAAGAAACTCGGATAGTTCTGAGTATATGGTGAATAGAAAGTTTCGGGCACAGGCATTGAATCATTATCGAAAATTCCTTCTTTGCCAGGCGGGGGAATTGTTACTTCATGAGGGGCGCTATAAGCAATCATTATCATAAAAGGTGAAGTAGTAGTGCTCACAGAATTGATAACTCGTAAAGCACTATCTGTTAGCACATCTGTTTTATAACCTAAAATTTCTTTTACTGTTCCATTGATATTGAAATCACCATCCTGATGTTCACCACCACCTGCAACTGATGCCATCCAATAATCCCATCCCGGTCTGGGTGATGCCGATGAAATGCTTGGATACTTACCAATCAAAGCTGTGTAGTAACCATGATCGTGCAGAATACTGCCGATGGTTGGAATGGAAATATCTAAACTGTCTTTGTTAGCTCTTACCCTATGGTGATCAGGAAACAAACCGGTGAGTATAGTTGCACGGCTGGGATTACAAATTGAAAGGGTAACGAAAAAGTTCTTAAACGTTGCTCCTTCATTGGCAATTCTGCTGATGTTAGGTCCTGTAAAAAATGATGGACCTCCCGAAGGCGGATAAACATCATATCGGGCATCGTCCAGCACAATCAGAATAATGTTAGGAACAACACCCGAAGGGAGTATTACAGTAAAAGATTCCACTGCCGACCAATTTTGCGAAGCGCCGCTTGAACATGCTTTAACCTGATATTCGTAAACTGCACCTTGTGTGAGTCCGGTTATTGTTCCTTCAGATACATCGTTTGTATTGATACTGATCCATGCAAGTTCGCCTGAAAGCCTGTAACGAACAGCATTATAATTTGAGGCGCAGCCATCCCAGTCAATGAAAACACTGTAATCAGCATTTACACTTACACTTGCAACAGATGGAGGAGTACAACTTTTTGTTTTTGACGTCAATGATTGTGAAGTACCTGCATCTCCATTGCTGCAGTAAGGTGTTACTTTGAATTTATATTTGGTTGAAGAAAGCAATCCTTCAACTGTATAGCTTGTTGCATTACCAATGTTTATGGTATCGAGCCAGTTATCAGCGCCGCTAATTTTATATTTTACTTCATAGGTAGCCGCATCAACTACCGGTGGCCATGCAAGTGTTACACTGCATGCTGTTTTTACAGGAACTGAAAGTACGGGTGCTCCTGCGCTGCATTGTGCCTGTGATTTTGAATTGATGAAAATGAAAAAAACAAAAGCAATGAGAATTGTAGAAAATTTCATTCGGTAAAAATTTTTAAATGTATGAAGGTGCGAAGCTAAGTAAACTCTTTTTTGGGAATGAAGGTTACATGTGGAAGAACTGCTTTTTTACTTAATACTTGCTTCAAGCGATATATCCTCATCCCCTTTTTGATAGGGCAAAAAAGTCATTATGAATTGAAGCATCTCATCAGTTGATCTCATGCTGCCGTTTCTGCCTTCCACTTCTTTTGGCGGATGATTAGGGTTGTTTGGGTTATGAATGGTGTTATCCATTACGGCAACTACTTCGATGGTAGAACCAGCAGGAATGTGCAACATTTTTTTAAACGTATAAAAATATTGCCAGCGAAAATCCCATTGCTTGATTCTGATTAATGGAATGGTATCACCATTGGGTTGCAATGCATAAGCATTAAAAGATTTACCAAGCAAGTGCATGTGCGGATTAATGGTGAGCAATGAAATATCGTTCAATATTTTTCCTCTTACAATAAAAGTGGTCACCGTATCAGGCGGAATTACCAATGGTG
>JBKJNS010000220.1:0-3088 GCA_046593455.1 Chitinophagales bacterium
TCTCAATTTCTTGCGGAAAGACAGCACTCTTTGTCCCTGATTAAGTCTTTTTGTCACCTCACTTTCTCCTCTAATCCAGCATAAGTTGAATTGTGTCACATTTTACTGCCATACTAATGTGATTGAATCGAAGGCATAATCATTGACTAATGGGAACAGAATAAAAATATTTAAAAACAAGAAAAATAAAATCCAATGGGAAAAATTATAGGAATAGATTTAGGAACCACCAACAGTTGTGTTTCGGTTATGGAAGGAAGCGACCCGGTAGTAATACCAAATGATGAAGGTGCAAGAACAACACCTTCCGTAGTTGCATTTTTAGCTAATGGCGAAAGAAAAGTTGGTGCGCCTGCAAAAAGGCAGTCGATCACCAATCCTAAAAATACCATCATGTCCATCAAGCGATTCATGGGCCGCAGATACAATGAGGTGAGCAGTGAATTAAAGTACATTACTTACGATGTGGTTTCGGGTGAGAACAATACTGCGCGTGTCCAAATCGGTGATCGCCAGCATACACCGCAAGAAATTTCTGCCATCATTTTACAGAAGATGAAAAAAACTGCCGAAGATTATTTAGGGCAAACAGTAACCGAAGCTGTGATCACTGTTCCTGCTTACTTCAACGATTCACAAAGGCAGGCAACCAAAGAAGCCGGTGAAATCGCAGGACTAAAAGTGTTGCGCATCATCAACGAACCAACAGCAGCAGCGCTTGCTTATGGCCTCGATAAAAAACACAAAGACGAAAAAATTGTAGTGTATGATTTAGGCGGAGGAACTTTCGATGTTTCCATTCTCGAATTAGGTGATGGCGTGTTCGAAGTTAAATCAACTAATGGCGATACTCACCTCGGTGGCGATGATTTTGATCAGGTGATTATTGCATGGCTTGCTGAAGAATTTGAAAAGGAAGAAAGAATTGATCTGCGTAAAGACCCAATGGCATTGCAACGTTTAAAAGATGCAGCAGAGAAAGCCAAGATCGAATTATCATCAGGTAATGAAACTGAAATCAATCTGCCTTACATCACTGCAGTGGATGGTGTTCCAAAACATTTGGTAAAGAAACTTTCACGTTCAAAATTTGAGTCATTGGTTGATCCGCTTGTGCAGCGCACATTAGAACCCTGCATTCAGGCGCTCAAAGATTCAGGTTATACTGCATCGCAGATTGATGAAGTTATTTTAGTTGGCGGAAGTACCCGCATTCCTAAAATTCAGGAAGTAGTAGAAAAGTTTTTTGGAAAGAAACCTCACAAAGGTGTAAACCCCGATGAAGTAGTTGCAATTGGTGCAGCCATACAAGGCGGCGTGTTGGCAGGCGATGTAAAAGATGTGTTGTTACTCGATGTCACTCCATTGTCTTTGGGAATTGAAACCATGGGTGGTGTATCAACAAAATTGATTGAGTCGAACACCACCATTCCTTCACGCAAGTCGGAAAAATTTACAACTGCGGCTGACAGTCAGCCATCAGTTGAGATACATGTATTGCAGGGTGAGCGCCCCATGGCGAAAGACAACAGAACCATCGGCAGATTTATGTTGGATGGAATTCCGCCCGCACCGCGTGGTGTACCACAAATTGAAGTAACATTCGACATTGATGCAAACGGAATTTTAAACGTGAGTGCAAAAGATTTGGGAACAGGAAAAGAACAGACGATTAAAATTCAGGCATCTACCGGTTTGAGCAAAGAAGAGATTGAAAAAATGCGCGCCGATGCAAAAGCAAATGAAGCCGCAGACAAAGCCGCACGCGAAACCGTTGACAAACTCAACACAGCAGATGGTCTTATTTTTCAAACTGAAAAACAGTTGAAAGAATTCGGAGAAAAAATACCTGCCGATAAAAAGACAACTATTGAAGGTGCACTCGCAAGATTAAAAGATGCTCACAAAGCACAGGATGTTGCAGGCGTAGATATAGCAATGAACGATCTTAACGAAGCATGGAAAGCAGCGAGCGAAGATCTTTACAAAGCACAGGCAGAACAACAACAACCGAATGCTCCGCAAGATGGCGCACCGCAAAACGGCGAAACACAACCAGAGAATGAAAATGTGCAGGATGTTCCGTTTGAGGAAGTGAAAGACAAATAATTTCGAATTGCGGATTGCCGATTTCGGATTTATGGAAATTGAAACCCCGACTTAGAAATGAGTTGGGGTTTTATTTTAGGATATGAAAATGATTTTGAGCCAATTCTCTTTTCAACAAGAAAATTAATTTACTTTTGAATCATGGATTTTACTTTCAGAGTTTTAGATACCAAAGGCAGCGATGAATTTATAAGCTTTATCGAAAAATTGGATTTTGTTGTTCCTGTAAAAAAGAAAAAAATAAAAGCGAACAATAAGAACATTATCCCTGCGCAGATTCCCAACGGTAACCCTTTGATGATCACTGATGCATTTGACCATATTGACAATGTAAGTGATTTTAGAAAATCTTTATGGCAAAGAAAATAGTAATGGTCGATACCAATGTGTTGATCAGTGCCTATCGAAAAGATCACCATGCTGTTTCAATCATTGAACAACTAAAAGGTAGAATTGCGATTAGCATTATTACAGCAATGGAATTATATCAGGGCTGTAACGAGAAAAAAATTAAACAACTTACGCAACAACTAAAAGTTTATTCGCTGGTTAATGTTTCACCACGGACAATGATTACTGCACTTGAATTAATCAAGATCCATCGCAGGCAAGGTCTAATGCTTGCCGATGCAATCATTGCGGCATCGGCTCTTGAAAATAATCTGGAACTAGAAACTTTCAACAAAAAAGATTTCAACTTTATTAAAGAAATCCGTTTTCACCGAAGCGGTAAGTAATTAAAACCAAATAAAATTGAAACCCTGACTTTGAAATGAGTTGGGGTTTTTTATTTCAATTTCAAAATTATTTTTTACTTCAAACTTCACTATTCGATTGTTCAAATGTTCGATTGTTCTTTCAACATAAAATGAACAACAGAACAATTGAACATTAGAACATTTGAACCATCGAATTAAGAACCCCAATAAAAAGCCCCCTCACTTTCGCGAGAGGGCTCCGTCTTCTTAACTATGGCTAC
>JBKJNS010000222.1:0-3030 GCA_046593455.1 Chitinophagales bacterium
CGCCTGCCACTTTGCAAATATTGGTGTTCAGGTTTTGTTGCTTGACATTGCACCTAAAGAATTAGCAGCAGAGGAAAAAGCAAAAGGTCTTTCCTTAGACCATATAAGTGTAAAGAACCGGATTGTAAATGCTGCACTTCACTCCACACTAAAATCTAATCCATCTGCACTCTACAAACAGTCATCATCAAAACTCATTACTACCGGAAATTTTACCGATAACATAAAAGACATCGCCGGTTGTGATTGGGTGATGGAAGTGGTAGTAGAAAATCCCGACATCAAGAAAAAAATCTTTGATGAAGTAGAAAAATACAGAACCAAAGGTACCATTGTTTCTTCCAACACTTCTTCCATCCCAATTCACTTAATGGCAGAAGATAGAAGTGAAGATTTTCAAAATCACTTTTGCGGAACTCACTTTTTTAATCCGCCGCGGTACCTGCGGTTGCTTGAAATTATTCCTACCCCAAAAACAAATTCAGAGGTGGTGGATTTTCTTTTACACTATGGTGATTTGTTTTTAGGGAAGGCAACAGTATTGTGTAAAGACACACCGGCATTTATTGCAAACCGTGTTGGTGTTTATGCCATCATGTATATTTTTCATTTGATGGATAAACTCGATATGAGTGTTGATGAAATAGATGCACTCACCGGTCCTGCTATTGGAAGACCAAAATCTGCAACGCTGCGCACGAGTGATGTTGTTGGATTAGATACACTCATTAAGGTTGCACAATTTGTTTACACTGCTTGCCCGGATGATGAAGCAAAAGAACTTTTTAAAATTCCTGCATGGTTAAGTGCAATGGAAAAGAATAACTGGCTCGGTGATAAAACCGGTCAGGGTTTTTTTAAGAAGGAAAAGAAAGATGGAAAAACAATTTATCCATCACTTGATTTAAAAACGCTTGAGTATTCTGTAAAACCAAAAGTAAAATTTGCAACGCTTGATGAATTAAAGAAGACAGATGATTTGCGTGCAAAAATGAAAATTGCCATTGCAGGAAAAGATAAAGCAGGAGATTTCTACCGTAACTTTTTCTTTGGTTTGTTTCGGTATGTATCTAACCGCATTCCTGAAATCGCAGATGAAATCTACAGAGTTGATGATGCACTCAATGCAGGTTTTGGCTGGGAGCTTGGACCTTTTGCAACATGGGATGCAATGGGTTTGGAAGAAACAGTGAGACAAATGGAAGCGGCAGGATTTAAACCTGCGCAATGGATTTATGATCTTCTTTCTAATGGATATAAATCATTTTATATAATTGAGAACGGAAAGAAAAAATATTTCGATCAGCAAAGTGCTACCTACAAAAATATTCCCGGCACCGATGCATTTATTATTTTAGAAAATTATTCTAACAACATTATCTGGAAAAACAGCGGATGCAATTTGATTGATATTGGTGATGGTGTTGCAAACTTGGAATGGAAAACAAAAATGAATTCTATTGGCGGCGAAGTGCTTGAAGGAATTCAAAAGTCAATCGAGATTACCGAAAAAGATTTTGCAGGATTGGTGCTTGGTAACAACGGAGAAAATTTTTCGGCCGGTGCAAACCTTGCGATGATGCTGATGCTAGCAATTGAACAAGAATATGATGAATTAAATTTTGCCTGCGCAACTTTTCAAAATACTTCGATGCGTATTCGCTACTCATCAATTCCTGTTGTGGTTGCGCCGCATCATCTTACGCTCGGTGGCGGTTGTGAGTTTGCTTTACACTCTGATGCAGTGCAGGCAGCGGCAGAAACCTACATTGGCTTGGTAGAGTTTGGGGTTGGAATTATTCCCGCAGGCGCAGGCACAAAAGAAATGACGGTGCGCGCCAGTGATGCCTATCAGGAAGGCGAAATTGAATTTCCCGAATTGCAAAAACGTTTCATGAACATTGCCACTGCAAAAGTTGCAACCTCGGCAGCCGAAGCATTTGATTTAAATATTTTCAGAAAAGGAATTGATGAAATTTCGATCAATGAAAAACGCGTGATTGCCGATGCAAAGCAAAAAGTATTGCAATTCGCTCGCGAAGGTTACACCATGCCTGCACCAAGAAATGATATTTATGTTTTGGGAAGAAACGCATTGGGCGCATTTTATTCAGGAGTAACTGCAATGAAATTTGGAAACTACGCAAGTGAGCATGATCAATTGATTGCAAACAAACTTGCTTATGTAATGTGCGGCGGCGATTTAAGTGCTCCTGCTTATGTGAGTGAACAATATCTTTTGGATCTGGAACGCGAAGCATTCCTTTCATTGATCACAACAAAGAAATCTATGGAACGCATTCAGTCAATTTTGACAACAGGAAAACCATTGAGGAATTGATTTAATTTCGTAGCACAAATAATTTGATATGGAAACAATAATTCTTTCGGGAAAATCAAGTGACAAGGCAAAACTTCTGATTCAGGTTGCGAAAGAATTTGGATTTGAGTCAAAAGAACTTTCGGCAGAAATGCTTGAAGAAATTGAAGATGCAGGTTTAGTGCGTGCAATGAAAGAAGGAAGAACGGGAAAGTATGTGAGCAAAGAAGAAATTCTTAAAGCATTGAGAAAATGAAATTGAAATTCGAATCAAGTTTCCTGCGGGATGTAAAAAAGGTTCGTGAAAAAATTATTCAGAAAAAGTTAATGGAAGTTATTGAAGAAGTTGAGCGAGCTGTTGACCTGACTTCTATTGGAAATATTAAAAAACTAAAACGCTAAAAAATTTATTATCGCATTCGAATTGGAGAATATAGAATTGGATTTCGTTTCACTGATGGTACAGTAATTTTTGATCGCCTGCTGACTCGAAAAGAAATTTACAGAAGGTACCCACCACAATAAAAAATTATGCAAGAAGCATTCATTGTAGCCGGTTTGCGAACAGCCATCGGCAAAGCAAAAAAAGGCGGATTCAGATTTACAAGACCCGATGACCTGGCAGTTCAGGTAATCTCAAAATTACTTTCTACTGTTCCGCAACTCGATCCTAAAAGAATTGATGATCTCATTGTTGGCAATGCAGTGCC
>JBKJNS010000237.1:0-3907 GCA_046593455.1 Chitinophagales bacterium
ATATTGGTGGCAATTTTACTGCGAGTAATGCAACTACAAAAAATTATGCGGGTTATTTTTATGGTACTCTTGGATCAGGTGGAGCAGGTGCCGATACATATGGAATTTATGCAGAAGCTTCAGGTGCAGCAGGAGCAAATAGTTATGGTGTGTATTGTAAAAATGGAGCAGGTGCTACCAATTGGGCACTTTGGGCTCAAGGAAGAACATTCACCCCTACTGGTTTGTGGACTGCTTCAGATCAGCAATTCAAAAAAGAGGTTAAACCAATTAATGGTGCCTTGTCAATAATAAATAAACTAAAACCTGTCTCTTTCCATTTTAAAACAGATGAGTATGGCTATATGGGTTTTGATACTACTTTGCAATTTGGATTGATTGCGCAAGAGGCTGTGACTGTGGTTGCAAATATTGTAATGGATGCCTCCCAACCGGAATTTTTAGATACTGCGGGTAATATAATTTCACCTGCACTAAAATTCAAAGCAATAAATTATGGTGAATTAATCTCTATTCTTATTGCAGCATTAAAAGAAGAAGATTCAACAGTTCAAGTTCTTTCATCAAAAGTTGCTGAAATGCAAGCACAACTGGATGCATGTTGTAACAACAGCATGCGCCTGCAAGATCAAGGCAGCAATCCGTCACAAACAATCACTATTGTTTCAGAAGCATCAGCATCACTTGGCGATTGTAAACCAAACCCTGCAGATGGTAATACAATAATTACAGTAAAAGTGCCTGGAAAAATCAGTGAAGCGCTTATCATCTTTACCGATCAGTTAGGTAAAGAAGTAGTGCGCGAAGCAATCACCAATCGCGGCTACTCTGATTTAAAAATTGAAACTTCGCAACTCGAAAATGGAATTTATCAGTACTCTCTTGTTGCAGATGGTAAAGTGATTGATACAAAGCAAATGGTGAAGCTGCATTAATTTTTAAAATTATCTTATGTAAGAAAAAGCGGTCATGTTTGATCGCTTTTTTTATTAGGAAAATGGAACGGCTTGGCTGCGCAAGGGATAGTAGCGGAAAGCCCACAGCCCCGCCTTTTCGGCGGGGCGAGGACTTGGAGCGGATAGCCCGGTGCCGCCGTTTTTATTTTACGGCGGCATGCGCCCTAATAGTCTTTTATTCCTTCCCAAAAATATAATCCTTAGTACCGCTGCTCGCTCTGTATTTACTGCAATCGGTTTCAATACCCAAATCGCCATCGGGCACCGGGAACGTGGCAGCAGGAGAAATATTCAAAGACTTATCTGCGTAGCAAGCTTTTAAAAACAAAGCATACACCGGCAGCGCCATGCTTGCACCCTGCCCATAAAACATGGAGCGGAAACGAATAATACGATCATCGCCACCCACCCAACAGCCCGCAGCTATTTGAGGAGTAATGCCCATAAACCAACCATCGGTATTGTTTTGCGTGGTGCCTGTTTTGCCGCCAATCTCTGCAGTAAGATTATACTTGAAACGAAGGCGCTGTGCGGTGCCGTAGTTAACTACATTCTCCAGCATCCTCGTCATCACATAACTCACCTGCTCGCTAATAACCTCGCTGTGCTTGCCGGTAAATTCCTGAATCAACGAACCCTTATTATCTGTGATGCGAAGCAAGTATTGCGGCTGCGAATACACACCCTTGTTGGCGAATACGCTGTAAGCCCCCGTCATTTCATACACCGAAATATCGGGCACACCCAAACAAATAGAAGGATAAGGATCCATAGGACTGCTGATGCCCATGCGGCGTGCAAGATCAATCATTGGCTGCGGACCAATCTGCTTCATCAAATAGGCACTAAGGCAGTTAACCGAACCTGCAAGACCTTGATAGAGCGTGAGGCTGCCGCCATATTTATTATCGGAGTTGTCGGGCGACCAGTTTTGAAAATCTTCAAACACCACTCTTTCATTCGGTACTTCGAGGCACGGTGAATAACCATTGTCGATAGCAACAGTGTAGAGAATTGGTTTAATCGTAGAACCCACCTGCCGCTTCGAATTAATATTTACGTGATCAAACTGAAAGTAATGGTGGTTGATGCCGCCAACCCATGCAAGCACATAACCCGTGGTGGGATCCATTGCCATAAAACCACAATGCAAAAAGTATTTGTAATACTTAATGGAATCATAAGGAGTCATTACGGTATCAATTTCGCCGCGGTAACTAAAAACCGTCATCGGTATTTTTGTTTTGAATGAATTCAAAATGGAATCATCACTTGCACCGCGGTTCTTCATCGTATGCCACCTTGCACTTTGCTTCATTGCATCCTGAATGTACTTTTCATTTTTGCCCCAGGGCGCAGCTTTTTTGTAGCTCTTGTTAAACTCATCCTGCAATTGCATCATGTGTTGTTGCACTGCTGCCTCGGCATAAGTTTGCATTTTGGAGTTGATGGAAGTGTAAACACGCAATCCATCTTTGTAAATATTATAAGGTGTGCCATCGGGCTTGGGGTGTTCTTTACACCACTTCATTAACTCAAGCCGAAGGTTTTCGCGGAAGTAAGTTGCAATACCATCATTGTGATCGGGGCTTACATAACTTAGTTTAATGGGTATTTTTTTTATGGAATCGAATTGCGCCTGTGTTAAATAATCTTCCTTAAGCATTTGCCCGAGCACAATGTTTCTTCTGTTAAGTGAATTGTTTGGATTTCTTTTTGGATTGTAAAGCGTGCTTCCTTTCAACATACCAACGAGCACTGCTGCTTCTTCCACCTTTAATGAATCAACAGTTTTATTAAAGTAAGTGCGCGATGCACTTTTTATCCCGAAAGAATTTTGACTGAACTCAACTGTTTGCAAATAGAGATTCAGAATTTCATCTTTGGTATAGCGGCGCTCCAACTTAATTGCAATCACCCACTCTTTAAACTTTGAACCAAGTGTTTCAAACACACCGGGATTTTCGGGGCGCTTGTAAAGATTTTTTGCAAGCTGTTGTGTAATGGTGCTGCCGCCTTCCTGATGCCCGATCGCTGTTTTTACAATAGCTCTGAATGTTCCCCAAAAATCTATACCCGAATGATCGTAGAAACGAATGTCTTCAGTAGCAGTAAGGCAATTGCGAATCAATGCAGGAATTTCTTCGAATGAAGAGGTGCTGCGATTTTCGTAATAATATTTTCCAATCATTACGCCGTCACTTGAATATACTTCGGTAGCCAAAGCGCTGTTTGGATTTTCAACTTCTTCGAATGATGGCATCTTTCCAAAAACACCAAGCGCAGCAAGCCCCAGCATGAGCATGAATAAAACCACGCTGCCAATTACACCATACCAAAACCAGCGAAAGATTTTTAAACCAGTATTCTTATTTGCCATTTGAATTAAAGAGAGAAAATTAGGTGATGCAAAAGAAAGCAAGTTTTAGGGAAAAATTCTATTCACGTTTGAATGCCGTAAAGTTTACAAACGACAAAATGTTTTTCTTATGTTTTAAAGTGAAAAATTAACTTCAATCTCAATTGATTTAACTTTGCTTTTATATTCATCTACTTATATTTTAATGAAGCATTTTACAACTATTGTACTTCTCTCTTTCTTGTTTTCTTTTACCACCTTGTTGCAGGCGCAAACATTAAAGCCAAATATCCTTTTGATCATTGTTGATGATGGCAGGTATGCCGATTACACTCCCACGGGGGGGCCATCCTGGTTTCATTCGCCATCCATCAATCGCATTGCAGATGAAGGGGTGAATTTTAAAAACACATTTGTTGCGCTTTCACTTTGCGGGCCGAGCAGGGTTTCAATTCTAACGGGCTTGTATCCGCACCATTCGGGTTATGTATATAATACGCAGGTGTATGATACCAGTATACTAACCATTGCAAGAATTTTAAAAGACAATGGATATTACACCGGCATGGTAGGAAAGTTTGTTAATTCATTT
>JBKJNS010000253.1:0-6508 GCA_046593455.1 Chitinophagales bacterium
CCCAAAAAGTTTTTTGCAAAGGCATTTCAATTTTTCCACCTTCAGAAAGTGAATTGAAAATTCTGGTTGCTTCTTCTTCGCTTTCAGTATCAATAGAGATGTAATAATTATTTCCCGGAATAATTTTTTGTCCCATTGATTCCAATGCATCAGTTGCCATCAGCATGGTACCATTACCAATGGGTAATGAAACATGCATGATTTTATCCTGCTCATTTGCAGGAATGTTTCCCGCTTCAGGTGTGTCTTTCAATCTTTGCAGCATAATAAATTCAGTTCCGAAAGCTTTCTTATAAAAGTTAAATGCTTCTTCGGTGTTACCATTGAAGTTGAGGTAAGGATTAATTTTTGCCATTGCTTTTGGTTTTCTTTTGAGGAATTAATGAAGTATAAATTTTGCGAAAGAAAGATAATTTTCTTCAATAACTTTCTGGAATCAAGGATTAGTTTTTATTTGCAATACAAATAATTTCAATGAAAAAAATTCACACCCTTCTTTTTCTAATTGTATTTCTTAACCTTACGGCAACAGCACAAAAGAAGTATGTTGCATCGGGTGGCGAAGTGCTCTTTTCTTTAGGTAA
Source organism: Chitinophagales bacterium (assembly GCA_046593455.1). Classification (GTDB taxonomy): domain Bacteria; phylum Bacteroidota; class Bacteroidia; order Chitinophagales; family UBA10324; genus JAJAYG01. The sequence continues at coordinate 585 of JBKJNS010000253.1, forward strand.
GGTAGCAACTGACTCCACTGATATTAGCGCTAAACTGAGATGGTCACCATTCTTTAGTTTACAAGAACAATTGCATTTCGACTTTTCTAAAACATTTGGAATTTATACCGGCATTGGCATCAGAAACGTGGGTCTCATAAGCCATATCAATGCAACTTTTGTTAACGATACTTTTGGCAACGGCAGCACGAGCGAGATCACAGTAAAAGAACGCTCATACAGTTTAGGAATTCCTTTAGTGTTCAAAATTGGTAATCTTGAGGATGGCACTTTCTTTTGTATTGGTGCAGAAGCGGAAATTATGTTTGCATGGAAAAGAAAAATTATTGAAGGCAACAACAAAGTAAAAACTGATGCATGGTTCGATGATCACGTAAATATTTTTAACCCTTCAGTTTTTACAGAAGTTCACTTTGGAAAAGGAACTTATGTGCGCTTTAAATATTACCTGATGGATTTTTTAAATTACCAGGGCATCACACTTACGAATCAAAACTTCAAACAAACTTATGTGGCCGATTACGGCCCTGAGAGTCCGCTGTTTTATATTTCAATAGGCAGTATTAATTTGAAAAAACCTGTTGACAAGAGTCAGCCAGAAAAAACAGAAAACAAATCGGCGTACTTTAAATTGAAACAGCGTGATGTTGCATCTGCATTTTCAAGTTCAACTGTAAAATAAAAATCTAACGTGTTGATTTGCTCGCTTTATGTTTTAAACCATAATAATTGACAGCAATTACACCCGTAAACAAAAATGGTATGGTGGAAAGAAGAATTTTGAATTCAAGCCTTATTACTCCCATCACAAACATTAATAGCAACAACAACGATAAGCATCCCAACCCAAACAATGAAAGGATTTTATTCGGTGTCTTTTGAAAAAGTGTGAGCATCAATAACACTTGCTCGAATATCGGGAGTATGATCAATGGATGAATTACAGATGTTGCATCATTAAAAACCTTGGATATAATTTCTTTTTCCAATTGAAACAGAAACATTCTATTTTCATTTCCCCATTCTAAATATCCAAGCAGCGAAGTAATTATTAAAGCGAGATTTAATACTTTACTTTTCATTTCAGATTTGAATTTTGTTTCAGAAATAATTTTTCGTCACCTTCTTTTTTAATCCGATAAACTTAAAAAGCAGCAAGTAAATTAAGTTTTCAGCTTTAGATGAATTCTATTTAGCAGGTTCAGAAATATAATGAAGCACAACAATGCCGCACTTAAACGAGGAAGCTTTTACAAGAGAAAGTTTCTTGCTTTCCTCTACATCATTAAATATCCGCATTCCATTTCCTGAAATAGTAGGATTGATGAATAAATGATACTCATCTATTAATTCATGTTTGATGAGTGAGCTTACAAACATTGCTCCTCCATAAGCAATGATGTCTTTACCATCTTGTTCTTTAAGCTTCATGATTTCGTCGACAAGATCTCCTTGCACCAACACAGTATTTTCCCATATTGAACTATCCAGGGTTTTGGTAAAAACAACTTTATGAACAGTATTAAATTTTTCAGCTCCTTCCAATTCAGGGTTAGCTGCCCAATGAGGAATAAAACCTTCAGCCAGTTTTCTACCCAGCACTATGCAATCAACAGGCTCTGTTATTTCTTTTACATAATTTTTAAGTTCCTCATCCCAATCCCAAACCATCCAATCCATTTCGCCATTAGGGCCTGCAATACATCCATCGATCGACATTTGTACTTGAAGTTTTAATTTTCGCATGTTGTGTTGCTTTTACTTCCTTTAAATAAGAATTTAGTTAGAATGATTTTTTTACTAATAACCTCTGATTTCGGTTAAAATCCGGTGGCGAATTTATAGACAATTCGCATTAAAAAGTAAATGCAAAATTTGAGTTTCCATCAGCAACTTGATTTAACACAATGTTAGAAATTCATTTTTCTATTGCCGCCCATTCCCATATTCAAATAGGCAGCCGGCTTTACAGTTTAATGTTTTACAAATTTCTTTCAAGGTGCTAAAACAGATTGCTGTGGCTTTTCAAATCTTCAAAATTGAAAGGAAAAAACTCCCATTCAATTTTATCAATCAGATTGTAGTTGCTGTTGCAGGATAATCAGCGACGATTAATAGTTTCAATACTTCTAATTAATGACTTCATCGATCTGTTTTGTAGTTTGAAGTTTTGAAGTATCGAATCCCTTTTCTTTCAGACGTGAAATAATTCCCTGATAAATTGATTCGTCCATTTTTGATGTTCTTGATAAGATCCACAAATATTTTTTATTGGGATTACTAACTACAGCATAACTGTAATCATTTGCTAAATCAATGATCCAGTATTTACCTTTAAATGGCCAAAAGAACTGCACCTTTAATTTTGCATTGCCTGTGTTTTTATCTACAAATGCTTTTCCTTTTATGTAAGATTGTTTTCCGTTAATGCTATCTCTGTTACATCTGTTTTCTACAATAACATATCCTTTTTCACTTACTGTATATTCTGCTGTGGTGCAATGGCACCCTTTCTGAAAACTCTGAGGATAAGAAGCAATTTCAAACCATTTGCCTGCATATTTATTTAAGTCGACATAAGGTACAGTTTGCAATGCTTGTGATTTTGTGTTTGTTACTGCCATAGTGATAATTATAATTGCATTTATTAAAAGTGAATAGGTCATCATATTATTTATCTTTTACCTTGTACCATCGGCTGCTGAATTCTTCTTCAACAGCTAAAGTATGCTCAATAGCGTTTAAAATAATCGGCTGTGGGAGAAATAATAAAACTGATTTCAATCTACTTAAAAAGTTTCTTGGGCATCTTCACAAGCACCTCAGAACCTTTTGCAAGAAACACAGAAACCGGTTTTATATTTTGTATAAAAGGAACGAAGGATGGCCCGTATAGTTTTTCAATATTACAATCAAGCTTGTAATCTGTAACTGGGTAAACTTGCCAACGAGGATGAGCAAGTGAGTACTCAATACTCGTAGTATTATTTAGTTTATTGTAGCCATAGTAGTGCTCAAAAATAAATTCTTCTTGAGAGCCAGAAATTATATCAATTAATGCTGGCTTAGCTTTTACCCACATCGAATTCCAATCCTGATTTTTCTTTTTCCAGTTGTAAGTTACTTCCAGTTTGTTGTCGATTTGGTTGATGGAATGATTCATTTTGGCCGTGCTATAATGTTCATTATAAAATAAATTAGCAATGCCTGAAACTAAAAATTGCGGCACTATTTCAGAAATAAATCCTACGCCCCTCTTACATTCTTTGCCATCAAAATATTTGAGGTAGTAACGCAGATTTACTTCTTCAAAATTTACAAAACCGGGCCACTTAATTCCCAATACACTGGTATTGTTAAACAGAAAACCAACCACGCTCACTATTGCCTTACCATTATACAAATCCAATTCTGTATGTGGAGGCAAGTGCGGTTTTAATATAGCAGCATCAACTTCATAATTAAACATGGCCAGGTATTCCCAACGTGCTGATAAAAATATTCCTGCTGCCATACTAATTTATTTTTTGTGGTTGAAAGTCTGGTTTAGCATATTGATAACGCTTAAAGAGTTCAGTTCTAAAATAAACTTCAAAACCATTGCTGCAAATAGAACTTATTTGATCGAAATAGATGAATGCATCTTCGGAAACAATTTCCTTTCTTATTTGTATTGATATTACTTTTTCAATTATCAGAAATCTATAATTCAGTTTTATCGACTCTATTTCACGTACCGATAATGCACATAAAGTTGCTTTCTTTTATATGTAGCGCATAATGATAAGAGAGTAAAAAGTGAGAAAGGGATTCTCTCAAAAAGATTTTACTTTAAAAAAGTGTCTTGCCCAGTTTCAAAAATGGTGATGTCGTTAAACCCTTACCCGGCAAAGGATCTTACATTCTAAAGGATCTCGGTATTAAGAAATTCCCTTGATAAATTATATGAGTTCTTTCAAGAAAAAAATGCCTCAGAAAAGTGCAACGCGCATAACTTGATCTTCTGAGTGACGAACGAAATAAATTCCAGGAAAAAGAAAACGGAGATCAATTTTTGAATTCGCTCCAACTTTTCCACTGTAAACCAATTTTCCTTCTACTGAAAAAATGCTGAGTAACGCTTCGTTGCTACTTGTGTTTTGAATAACACCGCTTGCAAATACCAAGGGAGTATTACCAAGGATATATGCTGACGCAGTATTGCTAAATGTATAACTTCCGTCGTTGTCTAACATTTTAAGTCTGTAGTAAAAATTGCCGGAGGCAACGGGTGCATCGGTGTATGAATAATTAATGGGCAAAATTGAATTTCCGCTTGCTTTCATTATGCCGACGGAATCAAAATTCAAATTATTACCCGAGCGAAGAATTACAAATGAATTTGTGTTTATTTCTGATTGCGTAACCCACGAAAGCTGAACTTTATTACTTGCTGCATTTGATTCTCCATTAATAACTTCAGCCAAGAAATCACTTAACTCAATTGGAAGAATCATACAAACTCCAATCGCATCTGAGTTAGAGAAGCAAAGATTATCAATTCCGATTTTATTTGACGCTGAAGTTGATTCAATATGAAAAGTGATCTTATAGGGATTATACAGGATGGGATATGAAAGTGAATAGTAGGTCCAAGTACTTACAACCGGCAATGTATCTAACCACGTAATGTTGACACCGGGCGTTGCGAATCCATCCTGAATTCCTATAGCAAAGATTCCGCTGCCCGAGCTAAAAGTATATTGGAAAGAAATGGTGTCATTCGCATTAACAGAAGTATTGCACTGGCTTCCCAAATTCATGTAAGCACCGATGCCTGCATTCAAAAAAAGTGACTTACCTGAATACCCACCGGTTTTGGATACTGACCAACCACTATTTGGCGAGCCATCCCAGCCCATGCTATCAAGTTGCGTTTTAGAATACGTTTCAAAGTATTCGCAATATTGAGAGAGAGACGAGGGGCATCATTGAAAAAAGTAAGAGCACATAAAGAGTTGTTCGCATATCGCAAGCCCATTGATTTAATAGCGGACAAAAGTGAGAACCGTGGCTCCTTATTAAGTTACATAATTATGTAAATAAGTTACATACTTTACGCATTATGATATGCAACTAGAAACAAGTGATGAATGAAGCAATTGAATAGATGTCAATCAATGCTACCCTTCAAAGAAACGACCGAGACTACAAACCAGAGTGCTGCGGGAATAACACTTTCTCAATGCAATTTCCGGCGAAGCCTGCCTGCAGGTAGTCACATAGAAATCTGATTCTATTTTAGGTATAGATTCCTTTTGGCGAAAGACAGCTATCGCAAGAGAAGCAAGCATTAAAAGGTTTTGCGCAGGTGTGGAATGGAAACATCCGTCACTATCTCGAGCGTGTGTGTGCAACTCAACATTGTGTGATGTGAGATATGCTAATTGATAAACAAACCTCAAAAACTTCGCTTCGCTGCCATCACAATATGTGAATGATGTAACTTATTTTCATAATTGTGTAACTCATTTCCTATTCAAGGCAATTAATCTTGTGGCATAAATATTTTTCAAAGCATCGAATGGGTTCTCTTGCCAAAAACATAACAGACGAAAATATTCTTTCCATGATTGCAGCAAACGATTTGGAAGCTTGGAGTCATCTATATGACAAATATGCGCCTGCCATGTATGGTATCATCTGCAACCTAACAGACGATGATTCACTTGCAGAAGAAATTTTTAAAGAATCTTTTCTGCAATTAAAAGAAAAACAGCTTTTTTCAAAAAGTCAGGTTTCACTTTGTCCTAGTTTGATACGGCATACATACACTTTTACTCGGCTACAATTAAAAGAACGGGGAATAACTACATCAGAAAGTAAATTGGAGGAAACATCACTAATAAATATTTTTTGCTCTCAACACATCACAATAAAAGAAG
>JBKJNS010000285.1:0-3128 GCA_046593455.1 Chitinophagales bacterium
TTGGTAATAGCCGTGATCGCAATTCTGCTCAATGTGATTCAGGGAAGAAAACCAATTAGCTAATTAATAGCAGAATAAAAATTTTAAAACTTAAAAACAAAAAACTATGAGCTCAGGAAAAGTATTATTAGGCGTGTAGGCAGGCGTAGCCGCCGGTGCATTGGCAGGTATCTTATTTGCTCCCGATAAAGGAAGTAAAACCCGCAAAAAAATTTATGATAAAGGAGATGATTATGCAAATGAGTTAAAGGAAAAGTTTAATAATAAAATCTCTGATTTTTATGAAAGCATTGCCAACACAATTCAATCTGCAAAAAGGCAAGCGGATGATATAATCGAGAACGGAAAATCAAGAGCGCAGGATTTAAAAGCAGGGCTTAAAGGTGCTGCAGATGAAAAGAAATCACAACTATAATTTCACCATTAATTAAAAATGTTATGCAGGTTAAAGCAAAATACTTTGGAGAAATAACCCTAAAAGAGTGTGAGCAGTTGTATGATAAATATGCTCCATCTATGTATGGTATTATACAGCAGTTAACAAACGACAAGCTACTCGTAGATGAGATATTTATGACTGCTTTTATTGGGATAAAAGAGAAACAGATTCTTTCAGAAACAAGCGAATCCTGTTATCCATTTCTAATGCGATATACTTATAACTTTGCTATAAAGGAATTGAAGCGGCAAGGAATAAAGCCAATTCCTATCGATAAGCATAATGAAGTTGAATTAATTCTTCTCCTTTGCACCCGGTGTTCTTCATTAAAGGAGGTTGCTTATATTTTGAATATTACAACTGAAGAAGCAAAAAAGAAGCTACATGAAGAATTTAGAGAGTTAAGAACCGGCCCCGAGAAAAAAGGGAATTTAATACAGGCAACATCTAACGTAAATAACCCATTCAATAATTCAAACAGCAATCAATTTGATTTAATCGCATTTTAAAACAAAAAACCATGAAGTCAACAAAAATATTATTAGGAGTGCTTGCCGGCTTAGCCGCTGGTGCAGCAATAGGGATTATGCTTGCACCCGATAAGGGAGTTAATACCCGCAAAAGAATTTTGAAAAAGGGAGATGACTACGTTGAAGAGTTGAAAGATATGTTCAACGATTTTCTTGGAACCATCACCAGCCGGTTTGAATCGGTAAAGGATGATGCAGGTGAATTAATTGATGACGGAAAACTAAAAGCAAAAGAGGTAAAGGATGAAGCTAAAAATGCGGTGCATCAAAAAATTGCACAGCATACCTAAATCAAACCTTTTAAATATTAATTAAGATGGAAGAAAAGCCAACGCAATTAGAAACACTTTTTGAAAAAGCAGAGGTAGTGGCAAAAACCACTATTGAATTATATAAGCTTAAGGCAATTGATAAATCGGCCGATGTGGTAGCATCACTTGCTGCAAGTGTTGCAATAATTATTTCAATCTCACTAATCGGTATTATGTTGAATATTGGGTTGGCTTTATGGATTGGTGAGCTATTGGGAAAATCATATTTCGGATTTTTCATTATTGCTGCTTTCTATTCAGTTGTTGCACTCATTTTGTTCTTCTTTAAGCAGCGGTTGATTAAAACACCAATCAACAATTCTATCATCACACAATTCTTAAAAGAAAAAACAGCATGAAAAACATCACCCCCAATGATACACTCGGCAATGCAATAAAATTATTGGAAGCAAAAAGAGAAGAGGAATTAAAAGATCTCAAAGAGCAGTTTAGATTAACTTACGATAGCTTAAAACCTATTAACCTTATTAAGAATACGTTTAAAGAAGCTACACAGTCAACAGATCTAAAAAACGGATTTGGAAATGCTGCTATAGGGATTGCCTCGGGGTTTGTTGCAAGAAAAATTTTCTTTAGTTCATCACGAAATCCGATTAGGAAATTAGCAGGAATTGTTTTTCAAAGCATTGTTTCAGGCTTGGCAGCCCGGAACTCAGATCAGATTAAATCAACAAGTCAAAAATTAATTCATGCCGTTACTAACCGAATAAAAAGTAACGGAAAAGAAATTTCTAAGAATGAATTCGAATGACAAATTCTCAAGGTTACATTTTTTTGAAAAACTCTCATCACATGTTGCAAATGCATCAGGGAGTAATCTTGCAATTATCATTGCAGCCTCAATCGTATTGATATGGTTACTTGCCGGACCATTTTTTAATTATTCTGAACACTGGCAATGGATGATACATACTATTACTACCATCATCACCTTTCTGATGGTGTTTCTTATTCATAAATCTCAAAACAAAGATGCGCTTGCAATACAGTTAAAGTTGAATGAGTTAGTAGCTGCACATGAACTTGCAAGTAACCGCTTGGTTGATATTGAAAACATGAGTGAACATGAATTAAAAATTATACAGAAATATTATTCGAAGCTGAGTGATTTTGCACGCCAAGAAGAAAACCTGCAACAATCGCATTCCATTGATGAATCTGAAGCTGATCACGATATAAAAAAAGATATGGAAAAGGAGTTGATTGATAAATTGAAGGAATAGTACGCATAAAAAAATGTGATGTTAGTAAAGAAGATATTTAATAAAAGGTGGAAAAAAATACTCCTCATTTTTTCATTAATCATCATTGCATTTGTTGCGGTGGTGATATTTTTTATTTCACCAATTACTAAATACCTTATTGAAAAATATGATGTTGAATATACCGGCAGGGAAATCAAAATGGATTGGGCTTTGGTAAATCCTTTTGGCGGAAATGTTCATTTAAGTAACGTGAAAATATATGAGCAAAACAGTGATAGTATTTTTTTTTCTTCAGAAGGAGTTGACATAAATATTTCGATACTGAAATTGCTTTCAAAAACCTATGAAATAAGTTCACTTACCTTTGATCGCCCGCAGGCAATTGTAACTCAAAACGATTCGATCTTTAATTTTTCTGACCTCATCGAAAAATTTATTCCCGAAGAAATTGTTGACACCACTAAACTTCCGGTGCGTTTCAATATTCTCAATGTAGAAATTATTAAAGGCGAATTTAAATATGCCGAAGCGCTGATCCCTGTCAACTATACGATTCGAGAATTGAATTTTAAGAGCACAGGTAAATATTGGAATACCGATTCGGTTAAAGGAACATTTTCTT
>JBKJNS010000408.1:0-8151 GCA_046593455.1 Chitinophagales bacterium
AAAAAATTATTTCACCGAAATTTTTTACATTCTAATAGCATTAATATTCTAGCATAAAAAAATCTGTAAGTATCGGATTTATCAGCGTCATCCATGTTCCAATAATCACTCCTCCACCAACACAATTTCCACTCTGCGGTTTCTTGCGCGCCCGCGTTCATCGCTGTTATCGGCAATGGGTTTTTCAAAATTGTAACCCAATATTTTTACACGCGATGCAGCAATTCCTTTTGAAGAAACAAAATTCATCACCGCATTAGCACGGTTCTCCGAAAGTTTTTGATTGTATTTTTTAGAACCCACATTATCGGTGTAGCCATACAGTTCGCAATTGAAATTATCGTGGCGCTTGAGGTAATCTGCAAGTGCAGTCAGTTCGGTTTTCGAACTATCGGGGATAAGATATTTATCGGTTGAAAAATTAATGTTGGTGATGGTGAAGCGCTCATACTCCTGTTCCTCCTTTGCAATACTGTCTTTGGTTGCTTTGGAAAGAATTGTTTTTAACCCGAAGATGCTGTCGAAATTTATTCTGTTGCTCAGGTCGGCATACTCTTTAAATTTTGTTTGCGACGGATCGCGCAAACTCGAGAAAGAGCCCTGCTCTAAAAAAACGCCCGAATCATATTGCGGATCGCCCACATCGCCGATGGCAATTTTCATGTGGTATTTTTTATAGGGAACTACATAACAAGTTGCCGTCATCACAGTCGTCATTCCATCATACTGCAAGGTGTTGACCAAATCTTTGTTGAGTTTTTTTAATTTCTTTTTGTCGGTTTCGTAGTAATCGCTATAGGGAGTTTTGTCTTTCTTGGTTTTTTCTTTTCCCGGAAGATTTTTTTTAAGATCAACTTTTTTGAAGTAATCATTATCAATGTAAAATCCCTTGTTCTCTTTGGTGTTGATGTTGTTGACTGTTACCGGAAGTACCGTGCGCGGAACAGTTGCAAGATTTTTTTGCCGCAGTTTATCACCATCGATTATAAAACCAAACACATCATTAAAACGCGAACCCACATACTCGGGATATTCTTCACTTGCAAAAACATAAGAGAAAGAAATGGAGTTGTTGAAAGGAATAAAATCAAATTCGAGAATGCTCACATCCCACGTAACGCTCTTTGAAATTTTATTGAGATCGCGATCACCTTTAGGCCGCACTTTGGATTTTACAGGCGAGAAACTCGTGGTGGTCCACGGAGAATTATTGGGGCCATTCGCATCAGTGGCTTTACCGGTTGAAAGAAAAATTCCGTTTTCAAAACCGATCAGATTATTGTCGCAATTGAAATGTGCAATGCTGGAATGTGATCCCGAGTATGTGATGTTTGCAATGCGCAATCCTTTGCCGATCAAAATGGAATCAACCAATTGCTTTGCAGTGAATGAAGTGTCAATTGCAATTTGCGCAGTGCATAATCCTGAGCAACACAAGATGAAAAACCAAACAATAAGAATCGCAATTGAAATTTTTTTCATGCCCAATCTTCGAATGCCGAAATTACTTTTTCTGTTTTCGGCTGCAAAGGAATTGAAACACAATCAATGCACACACACTTGAATGTATTGCTAAACTCATGATTTTAAAATTCAAAATTTCCCAAAGGGATTCTTTCGGAACAAGAAAGTCACAAAGACCAAGTAAGAAATTTCAAACCTTCAGCAAATGAAGCTATTTTTAAAGTTGACTGACGACAGACTTTAATCTTTCAGCCTCATTTGAATTTTGAATTTCTTTAGAACTCACTCCTTTACAAATTGTGCAGCATATAATTTTTTATTCATTTCTATTTTCAAGAAATAAAAGCCTGATGGAAATTCCGAGACATCAACTCTCAATCTTCCCTTCACAACATCATTGGCCACTTCGGGCTTGTCGAGAAGCATTTCAAAAACAATTCGCCCCAAAACATCAGTGATAATTATTTGAGTTGAATTGTTTTCAATTCCATCCAATACAATAAAATCATCAGCAGGATTTGGATAAACTTGAAATTCATTTCCAACTTCATCAATCCCCGTTTCAACATCGCAGCTAGCGGGAATGGCTTCATCAATAAAATTAAACTCAGCATCTTCTACCCACCAGTTATCCCAAGTACCGCTGCCGTCAAAAGATTTCCAATCGTTCAAATCAAAGTAGTGGCTGCCATCGGTAGTGCCCGCAACTTTATAAACTTTTACGGCTTGCTGCATTCTGTCCCAAGATAATGGTTGCCCTGCAGAGCAGGTTTCAGGTTCATTCGGTTCAATACAATTTGCCTGAATGAAATATGCATAGTCATCATAGTCGGGGTAGTTTCCATAAATATGTGCAATGTTATTTTCATCAATGCAAACTGCAGTGTATTCTTCACTTGCAATTCCATAAGGACGAAAACCATAATCCGTCATCAGGCGCGCAAGAAAAGTTGTTTGCCTTCCACGGCGATCGGGATTATCATAGTGCGTATCGGTAATCGTATTTTTTAAAACGGGGTTCGAAATAAAATCGTGGTAACCGATTTTTACCAGATTGCCATAGGGATTGTTCATCGCCTGCTGTGAAGTAACTGTTCCGTTTTGTGCACTGAAATAAGCATCACCCTGTATGGCCATGCCCGCACTTGTGCCGCCAACTGTAACATGTTTTGAATTAATGAGAGCATTAATGGCATCTTCAACAGGAGAATCTTTCCAATACTTCACGTAATCATATTGATCGCCGCCGGCAATAAAAAGTGCTTCTGCATTTTTTATTTGTGTTGAAACATAAGTGCTATTTGCTGCGCTTACACTTGGGATTACAATGGTCTCCACAGAATTTACATTTACACCAAGCTGACTGTATAAATAATCATTGTATGCACCATCACCGTTTGCACGAATCACTACTACATCACCACCATCGGTACGTTTTAAAAACCAGGTCATGGCTTCATCATTATCGGTTGCGCCGCCGGCAAGTAAAGTACCGGGTATTTGATTAGTTGAAACATCAGCAGTGTCACCTTTAAAATAACTGGTATATGTTTGAGCAACAGAAAACTTTGTTGCAAAAACGAGAAGAGCCAGAGCGTATTTTTTTAGCATCAATGAAATATTGTTATTAATTTTTTTGAGTTGGAAATGAAAGAAAGCAGATTTTTCTGCTGGCAAAAATAAGATTCCTTAAAATTTTATTGCAATTGAAATGGAGCTCTGAAATCTTTCTTTATAATCGTCAATAAAAAATCTGAAGACTAATTTCTTAATTCAATCATTGTATCATTCTTTTTATCACCTTTGCACACAATTAGAAACTCCCCGATAAATCGGAAATTCCCCAATGCGATTATTCAATTTTTTAACTCAGGAAATAGCCATTGACCTTGGCACGGCGAACACCGTAATCATCCACAATGATAAAGTGGTAGTGGATGAACCATCTATTGTTGCCATCAACCGCCTTACTACAAAAGTGGTGGCAGTGGGCAAGAAGGCAATGCAGATGCATGAAAAAACTCACGACAATTTAAAAACAATCCGGCCTTTAAAGGATGGTGTTATAGCTGATTTTGCTGCGGCGGAAAGTATGATTCGTGAGATGATCAAGATGATCAACCCCAAAGGTTTTCTTTTTACTCCCACCTGGAGAATGGTTATTTGTATTCCCTCTTCAATCACAGAAGTAGAGAAGCGTGCGGTACGTGATTCAGCAGAACAAGCCGGCGCAAGAGAAGTTTATTTGATTCATGAACCCATGGCTGCTGCACTCGGTATCGGCATTGATGTAGAAGAACCGGTGGGGCACATGATCATTGACATTGGCGGTGGCACCACAGGAATTTCTGTGATTGCACTGGCAGGTATTGTTTGCGATCAATCCATTCGAGTTGCAGGTGATGAGTTTACTGCTGATATTGTTGACTACATCCGTCGCCAGCACAATATGCTTATTGGCGAACGCACTGCCGAAGCAATTAAAATAAATGTTGGGGCAGCCATGAGCGAACTGGATGAACCACCGGAAGATTATGCAGTGCATGGCCGCGATTTAATGACAGGTATTCCAAAGCAAATTATTGTGAATTATCAGGAGATCGCTCATGCACTTGATAAATCAATTTCGAAAGTTGAAGAAGCGGTATTGAAAGCATTGGAAACAACTCCTCCCGAATTAGCTTCAGATATTCATCGCAATGGATTAAATCTTACAGGCGGTGGCGCATTGCTGCGAGGTTTGGATAAGAGATTATCATTGAAAACAAAACTGCCTGTTTCTATTGCCGATGATCCGCTTCGTGCTGTAGTGAGGGGAACAGGAATTGCGCTCAAAAACATTCACCGCTTTCCTTTCCTAATGAACTAATAGTAAAGGCGGCCGCGAAATTTAGAAAGGCTCATACATGCGTAATCTTTTTCAGTTCATCTTTCGCTATCACGCCTTCTTCCTTTTTCTCATACTTGAAATTGTTGCTTTGGTTCTCATCATCCGCAACAACGGTTACCAGCGTGCTTCATTTTTAAATGTGAGTGATGAAGTGGTTGGTAGAACATTTACCATCTATAAAGATGTTACCGGCTATTTAACATTGGGTGAAGAAAATAAAAAACTTAATGAAGAAAATGCGCGACTGCATAATTTACTTCCTTCAGTTTTTTACAGCGATACTTCAAAAGTTTATTCTCGAAAAGATTCGGCGAAGAAAATATTCTACTCTTATATTCCTGCAAGGGTAATTCAAATTACTTCTAACCAACCCAATAATTATTTGATCATCAATAAAGGAAGCGCACAAGGCATTGAACCGCGAATGGCCGTAGTGGGCCCCGATGGTGTGGTGGGAATTGTAAAAAATGTTTCAGAAAATTTTTCCATCCTCTATTCATTGCTTCACTCTCAAGTTACAGTGAGTGCACGCGTGCATCGTGATGGAAGCCGCGGAACTATTAAATGGGATGGCAAAAGCCCCGACTATGTGAACCTCGAAGAAATTACCAGGCAAGAACAACTTCATAAAGGTGACACTATTTACACAAGCGGTGTGTCAAGAATTTTCCCCGATCTGGTTCCCATTGGAACTGTAGATCAGTTTCAACTAAAGGAGCCCGGAAATTTTTACGACATCAGAATAAAATTGGCAACCAACTATCGCAAGATTGATTATGTGTATGTGGTAAATAATTTATTGCATGCCGAAATGGATTCATTGATAAAAAAGACAGAGAATGTTCAGTAGCATCACTAACAATATCATTCGCTTGGTGCTGCTCACTTTTGTGCAGGTGATGATCTTGAACAACGTTCACCTGCACGGTCTTTTTAATCCTTACATCTATCCGCTTTTCATTTTACTGTTACCAATTGCAACCCCTTCCTGGATTGTTTTACTGCTTGGTTTTGGAAGCGGTTGGGTAATTGATTTTTATTCTCACACAGGCGGACTGCACGCATCGGCAACTACGCTCATTGCATTTATGCGCGCACCGCTTTTAAAATTACTTCGCCCTGCAGGTGGCTATCAATTGGAAGACCGGCCAACCATTGCATCATTGGGTTTTACATGGTTCATCAGTTACTGCGCAGTTTTAATTTTCACGCACCATCTTTTTCTTTTTATTGCAGAAAGTTTCAGCTTCCTGCAAGTTACTTTTGTAATTGAAAAAATTGCAGTGAGCAGTTTGGTTTCAGTTTGCATCATTGTAATTCTGCAATATCTTTTTTACAGGCATAAAGTTCGAACTCTGCAATGACAGACGTTTATCAGCGCAGACAATACATTCTCCAATACATCATCATCGCAGTGATCATTATTTTCGTTGCACGGTTATTTTACCTGCAGGTGATTGATAAGGATTACAAGCAATTAGCAAAGTCAAATGTGTTGCGTGAAGTAACGGTGTTTCCTGCAAGGGGTTTGGTGCACGACCGCAATGGAAAACTAATTATTGACAATCAAAAAGAATATGATCTGTGGGTGATTCCCAATCAGGTAAAAAATTTTGACACCATTGGATTCTGCACTTTGGTGGGAGTGAGCGATACTTTTTTTCGCGAGACACTTGATAAGACAAATCAGTATTCACGTTACAAACCAACTTTATTTGAGAAAGGAATTTCGGTAGATAAATATGCTTCCATACAGGAGGAGTTATATCTCTTTCCCGGTTTCTATGGGCAGGTGCGCACGGTGAGAGCTTATCCATTTAAATCTGCGGCGCATGTGGTGGGTTACATAAGTGAAGTAGATAAAAAACAAATTGACAAGAGCGAAGGTTACTATCGCTCGGGCGATTACATTGGTACAGGCGGCATTGAGCAATCTTATGAAAATGAATTACGCGGAGTAAAGGGAACAAAATTTATTTTGGTTGACAATCACAACCGCGACATGGGAACTTTTAGCGAGGGAAAGTTTGACACTGCCGCTGTGCCGGGTAACAACATGATAAGTTCTATTGACATTGAATTGCAGAAGTACGGAGAAGCTTTAATGAAAGGAAAAATTGGAAGCATTGTAGCCATTGAACCATCAACCGGTGAAGTGCTTGCCATGGTGAGCAGCCCTACTTATGATCCCGATCTTTTAACAGGGCAAGAACGCTCTAAGAATTTTGCAAAACTTATTACCGATAGTGTGAAACCTTTATTTGTTCGTCCGCTTAAAGCAGCTTACCCGCCTGGCTCTACTTACAAACCAACGCTGGCATTAATCGGGTTACAGGCAGGTTCCATAGAATACAATTCAACCTATAACTGCCCCGGTGCATATTATGTAGGCTCTTTGCGTGTTGGCTGCCACCACAAAGGATTTGTTCCGAATGTTTCAGTTGCCATTCAGTTTTCGTGCAACAGTTACTTCTGTAAAACATTGCGGGATGTTATTGACGATGATAAATTTCTTAATGCAGCCGTAGGGCTCGACTACTGGAAAAAAATGCTTGATGATTTGGGTGTGGGTGTAAAAACCGGAATTGATTTACCTAATGAAGGTTATGGTTTTGTTCCTTCCTCAAAATACTATGATAAAATTTATGGAAAAGGAAGATGGAATTCAGTCACTGTGGTTTCACTTGGAATCGGTCAGGGTGAAATAGGTGAAACTCCATTACAAATGGCAAACGTTCTTTCGGCTATTGCAAACAAAGGATATTGGTATACTCCACATCTTATTAAAAAAATTGAAGGCAGTGATACCATGCTTAGGAAGAAAATTGTAAAACATATTGTACCAATTGACAGTACTTATTTTAATATGGTAATTGAAGGAATGAAAGATGTAGTTGATGCAGGCACCGGAACCATTGCAAGAATTCCGGGAGTATCGCTTGCAGGAAAAACCGGAACAGCACAAAACCCGCATGGAAATGATCATTCGATCTTTGTTTGTTTTGCGCCGGTAGAAAACCCAAAGATTGCCATTGCAGTAGTGGTTGAAAATGCAGGATTCGGCTCAACCTATGCAGCGCCCATTGCAAGCTTGATGATTGAAAAATATTTGAACGATACCATTTCTGCACCGCGTAAATATTTAGAAGAAAGAATGTTCAATGCTGTTATAAAATGAATTACCAAACCATACGCAAACCCAATCAGGGCATTGATGCAATGCTCATCTTACTCTACTTCGCATTGGTGCTGGTAGGTTGGATGGCAATCTTTGCTTCAACGTATGATGAGTTGCAACCCAGTATTTTTGATTTGGATAAATCTTATGGACGTCAATTTATCTGGATCATTGGTGCATTGATTCTTGCCGGCGCTGTACTGCTTACCGATAGTAAATTCTACACCACGTTTGCTTATATCATTTATGCAATCATCATGCTCATGCTTGCTGCTGTATTTGTTTTGGGCACATCACATAAAGGAGATAAAAACTGGATCGACATCGGCAGCTTTCAATTGCAACCATCGGAGTTTGCAAAGCTTGCAGTGAGTTTAGCGCTGGCAAAATTTCTGAGCGTACTCAACATTAATTTCAGAGATACAAAAACAAGATTCATCGCACTTTCCATTTTTATTTTTCCAACACTCTTGATAATTCTTCAGGGGGATTTGGGATCGGCGCTCGTATTCTTCTCTTTTTTTCTCGTGCTTTTTCGTTTTGGTTTACCCGGATATTATTTGTTGCTCGGTGTTTACATTATTCTGCTTTCAATACTTGCATTGGTTTTTGATAAATT
>JBKJNS010000421.1:0-6034 GCA_046593455.1 Chitinophagales bacterium
CAATGATTATCGAATTTCGTGGGATGAACCTCTGCAGCGCGAATTAGGCAATGCCTCCAGGAATTATGCTTTGCACAATGATGATTCTTTATTCAATCTCATCAACAGATTTCATGGGCCGTTTATTGAAATGGTTGAGCAAGTGCCTGAAAGAGTTCTTAATTTGAATGATTTAAAGGAAATTTATTTATGGCGCCACGCCATTAACTATTTTATTTTTTGGATAGGAAGTATTTTTCTTTTTCTTCTTGCATTCAAGCTATTCAAAAGTAACCACTACGCTTTCCTTTCAGTCATCATCCTGTATTTAACACCAAGAATATTTGCTCATTCATTTTATAATTCGAAAGACATTCCGCTGATGATCTTTTTCATCATTAATGTTTATGTGTTGATTTTATTTATTGAGAAACCATCTTTCAAACTTGCATCAGTATTTTCATTGGTAACAGGTATGGCTTTTTCTATTCGCATCCTTGGTATACTACTTCCGGCAATTGCAGTTGTAATTTTTTTGATCTCCTTAGTTAATGGAAAATGTAAGTCTCACCAATTGAAATATTTATTATTGTATTTAATTCTGTTTCCTATTGCAGCTTATATTTTTTACCCTGTGCTTTGGGCTCATCCATTAGTTGGATTGAGTAATTCTTTTTCAATCATGAGCCATTACCCTTATGATGATCCGCAGCTTTTTATGGGGCAATTAATTACACCACAACAATTGCCATGGTACTATATTCCTGTTTGGATGGTAATAACAATTCCCATTGTATGGCAAGTGTTTTTTGTGATCGGTTTCATTTCAATTATTGTATTAATTTTTAAAGACTCATTTTCTTTTTTTAATTCACAAATTCATTGGATAATAATTTTTGCATGGCTATTGGTGCCCTATATAATGATACTCATTCTTAAATCGGTGGTATATGATGAGTGGCGACATTTATTTTTCATTTACCCGGCATTTATTCTAATTGCTGTGGCTGCAATTAAGTTTTTATGGGAAAGAAGTTTTTCATTTCAATCTAAAAAAATCGGGATTGCATTCAGAGGTTTCGTTTCTTTAATGATCATTATTCAAATAATTGGTGTGCTTTCATTTCAAATAAAAAACCACCCGTTCGAAAATGTTTATTTCAATTCGATAGCATCAAAAAATGTTGAACAAAAATTTGATTTGGACTATTGGGGATTAAGTTACAGGCAAGCCCTGGAGCAGCTGGTAAAAGAAAATAAGGATGAGACTATAAAGCTTTGCTGGCAAAACTCTCCGGGTGCTTATAATTTAATTTGGCTTGAAGACCAAGATCAAAAACGGTTGAAGGAATCTTCCTGGGATTCGGCAGATTTTTTTATAACCAATTATCGCTTTCATCCCGAACTTTTCAACAATAATAATCTTGAAAACTATTATTCGATTGAAGTAGATGGCAATAAAATAATTACTGTTTTTAAGAAATAATGTTTTCATAAGAGGGAAAATGAAACACTAACTCGCCCGCAATTAATTAATTTTTGTGAAACAAAAGTTCATCTTATATCAATTTAAGTGTCACAAGCAAAATTGTTCTGTCTTTTTTTTGTCAATTCACTAACAACGTAAAGGTTCGTCACATAAATTTGCGCTCGTTAAAAAATCCAAAGGCCTATTATGCATCATTTGCTCCGCCGGCGTTCTTTAAATTGGCTCAATCTAAAAGCAGTAAGTTATCTATCTTTTCTACTTATCTTAACTTTTTCTGCAGTTAATTCTTTTGCTGAAGTTAATGCTGAGAACGGTAAAAAATTATACAAACAATATTGCACTTCTTGCCATGCGTTAGATCGTAAGATGGTAGGACCACCTCTTACTGCGAGTGTAAATGCAAGAACTGAAGAATATCTTATCAAATGGATCAGGAATAATTCTGCTCTTCGTGCATCAGGTAATAAGGATGCCATTGCAATATGGACAGAATATGGAAAGAATGAAATGCCCCAATTCATATCATTAACCGATGATGATATCAAATCAATAATTGCCTATGCCGCCAATCCTCCGGTTCCGGTAAATACAGGTCCTCCGATAGATCCCAAAAACCCTATTAGTCAACCTACATCAATATGGTTATACGTTGTTCTCTTAATATTAATTGTAGTTGCATTCATACTTATTAGAACCAACAATCTACTTAAAAGATTATCTCTTGAGAAAGAAGGAGAAACCCTACCAACTCAAATTCCTTGGGGAAAAAGATTGAGAAGCTGGCAAGCTTATATGTTGTATGGTTTTATTTTGGTTTTCATTTTTGGATGGACCATTAGCGATAGCGCAATGCGACTTGGCCACTCAAAAGATTATCAACCATCGCAACCGATTAAATTTTCACATGAGTTGCATGCAGGCATCAATCAAATTAATTGTTTGTACTGCCATTCCAGTGCTGAAAAAAGTAAAGTTGCAGGTATTCCTTCTGTTAATACTTGTATGAATTGTCATAAAGGAGTTCAGGCAGGCCAGTCAGATGAAGGCACTGCCGAAATCGCGAAGCTTCTTGAACACTATAATAATAATAAGCCAATTGAATGGACTAAGATTCATAATCTCCCAGATCATGTTTACTTCAACCACGCACAGCATGTGGCAGTAGGAAAAATTGAATGTCAAACTTGTCATGGACAAATTCAGGAAATGGAGGAGGTATATCAATTCTCAAGTTTGTCAATGGGGTGGTGTATCAATTGCCATCGCGAAACAAAAGTTCAGTTTGAAGATAATGGATTTTATACCATGTATTCGCAAATGCATGCAAAGTTAGACAGCATGAAGAAAATAAACCCTGATGCTACCATGGAAGTTACAGAAGCAACGATGGGGGGAACAGAATGTCAAAAGTGTCACTATTGATTGTTTGTAAATAAATCAGTGAATGGAACCAAAAAATTATTGGAAAGGATTAGAAGAACTTAACGCAGATCCTGCATTTCTTGAACAAAGAGATAAGGAATTTTCGGAAGAATTACCGGTGGAAGAAATATTTAGCTCACACTTGGTTAGTAAATCACAAAGCCGTCGTGATTTTTTAAAGATGCTTGGCTTTAGTGTCTCTGCTGCAACACTTGCAGCAAGTTGCCGCATCCCGATTAAAAAGGCAATTCCCTATGTAATTAAGCCTGAAGAAATTGTTCCCGGACTTGCAAATTATTATGCTTCTACTTTTAATGATGGAAATGATTTTTGCCCGGTATTAGTGAAAGTTCGTGATGGCAGACCCATTAAAATTGAACCCAGTACAACAAAGCATATTGCCGAAGATTCACCAAACAGGTTTTTATTCGGTGGCACCAGTGGTCGAGCACAAGCATCAGTACTTTCATTGTATGATATGACTCGCCCGCAAAATGTAACTGTAGGCGGGAAGAAAGTTGATAAAGCAGATGTGAGTGCTGTTGATGCCGAGGTAAGAAATAAATTGAATGAGATTAAAGGAAAGAATGGTAACATCAGAATTCTTTCTTCAACAATAATGAGCCCCTCAACCAAGCAGTTGATTGCAGACTTTATTACAGAATTTCCTTCTACAAAACACATTACTCATGATGCTATTTCTTATGGTGCAATTGCTAATGCCCATGAAAAAGCATTTGGTAAAAGAGTAGTTCCCGGTTATCATTTCGAGAATGCAAATGTGATTGTTTCTTTCGCGGCTGATTTTCTTGCAACATGGATTTCCCCTACTGAGTTTGCAAAACAGTTTGTACAGAATAGAAAAGTTTCGGTAAAGAAAACTGAAATGTCAAAGTTGTTTCAGTTTGAATCACGCTTGTCCCTCACCGGTTCAAATGCAGATTACCGTGCAGTTGTAAAACCATCGGAAGAAATTGCAGCAGTTGTTGCACTCTACAATAAATTATCGGGAGCAGGTGATGTAAAATTAAATGCAAGAGCCGATGCTTTGCTTACAAAAGCTGCTGCTGAGCTCAATGCTAATAAAGGGAAGAGTTTAGTTGTGTCAGGTTCTAATGATACTAATGTTCAATTAGTAGTTGCAGCAATTAATAATTTATTAGGTAATTATGGAAGTACTATCAATGTAAATCACAATTCAAATGCCCATCAGGGAAATGATAAAGAAGTGATGGCATTGTTGGATGAAATGAATGCAGGTTCAGTGAGTGGATTGATTGTGTATGGTGCCAATCCAGTTTATGATCATGTGAACGGAAAAGGATTTGCCGATGCATTGAAGAAAGTGGAACTCACAGTTTCTATCAGCGATCGTGCCGATGAAACTTCTTCGCTCTGTAAATATCATTTCCCCGATAATCATTATCTCGAATCATGGAATGATTGTTCACCGCGTGAAGGTTTGTATACCATGTGTCAACCTACTATTTGGCCTTTGTTTAATACACGCCAAGCACAAGAAAGTTTGCTGCGTTTCATGGGGAAAACGGATGACTTTGTAACCTACATCGAAAATAACTGGAAGACCAATGTTTATCCCAAACAATCAGAGTATTCCGATTTTCAAACATTCTGGGATAATTGCGTGAAGGAAGGAGCATTTGAAATTGTTGGAACTGAAACTTCAAGTTCTGCAAATTCTATTGATGTTGCTGCAGCATCTTCAGCAGTAATTTCAATGGCTTCTGCTGCTAAGGGAATGGAAGTTTCATTCTACGAAAAGATTGCAATCGGTAATGGTCGCTATGCGAACAATCCCTGGTTGCAGGAATTACCTGATCCTATTTCAAAAGTTGTTTGGGATAATTACGTAGCAGTTTCACCAAAGTATGCAAAGGATAATAATCTTGAAATGAATGTGGTTGATCATTGGAGCGATGTTGTTACCATAAAGAGCGGCAATAATTCTGTTGATCTTCCAATTTATATTCAGCCTGGACAGAGTGATAATTCAGTTTCAATTGCTCTTGGTTATGGAAGAACAAATGCAGGAAGAAGCGGAAACAACATTGGACAAAATGTTTATCCATTGCTCATGAATAATGGTGAGAACATTCTTCATTTCAATTCAAACATTACAATTACCAAAGCCAATAAGCATTACGACATGGCAATGACTCAAACTCATTTTAGCTATGAAGGTCGCGATGCAATCAATGAAACTTCGCTCGAAGAATATAAGAAGAACCCGAATGAAGGAGTAGAAGAAAAAGAAGAGTTGAAAAAGATTTGGGGAGAAACTTTGTATCCCATTCAAGATTTCCCTGCTATTAAATGGGGAATGAGCATTGATTTAAATTCATGTATTGGTTGCGGCGCTTGTGCTGTGAGTTGCCAGGCAGAAAATAATGTTCCGGTTGTAGGTAAAACAGAAGTGCAGCGCGTTCATGAGATGACTTGGATTCGTATTGATCGCTACTTCTCATTCCCGAGTGAAGATGGAATGATCAGTAAAGAAGTTGATCGCGGAAAAATTCAGGATTACCAAAATGTATCGGTTAATTTTCAACCAATGCTTTGCCAGCATTGCCAAACTGCGCCATGCGAAAATGTTTGCCCTGTAAATGCAACTAACCACAGCAGCGAAGGATTAAACCAAATGGCTTACAACCGTTGTATTGGTACAAGATATTGCGCTAACAACTGCCCTTACAAAGTTCGCCGTTTCAACTGGCTCGATTATACAACTGCCGATGTTTTCCCATGGAATGAACCCTGGAAAATTCCAACACTTGGTATTCAGGATCCCGGAATGACGGATCCAATTACAAGAATGGTCTTGAACCCTGATGTAACTGTGCGTTCACGAGGTGTAATGGAAAAATGTTCATTCTGTGTGCAGCGTTTGCAGGATTCAAAATTAGTTGCCAAGAAAGCAGGAGTGCCTTTGAAAGATGGTGATGTGAAAACCGCCTGTCAAAGTGCATGCCCTACCGAAGCCATTCAATTTGGTAATGTTTTAGAAGAAGGAAGCAAAGTGAGAAATGATCATGAAGACGGAAGAGGATATTATGTTTTGGCTGAATTAAATACTCGTCCGTCAATTGCGTACATGAAGAAAGTGCGCAACACTGATGAGATGGT
>JBKJNS010000048.1:0-8487 GCA_046593455.1 Chitinophagales bacterium
CTATTGGGGCGTTGAGGTATGAATAATATTTACATAGGGTCGCAATGCATTGCGTCTCTACAATTTCTCATCAGGGATTTTTTAATTTTCAATTTTCAACTTTCAATTCCCCCTCCCCACATCAAAGTTATACCGCACGCCCAATCCCAGTAATCGGTGAACTGTATAGAAGATGTGCGAAAATCCTTCGGGGCTACCCACGGCAATGTTCACATTAAAAGCATCGAGCCGTAAAGAAAAACGATCTGTAACAAAATACTCAAAAGCAGCAGTAGGCCCTGTAGATATTGACCAGTTATGCACCGAGTCGCTCTTTCCGTATTGATCATAAATTAAATTCCAGGTAGCATTAAAGTAGGCATTCTTAAAAAGAAAAAGTTTTAGCGAGGCGCCGGTGTAAACACCAAAACCATTCGTAAAAAAATATTCACCCGGCACATCGGAAGCCGAAACAGCAAATAAACCTGCTTGCATGTAAGTCCTGTTTTTTACACGCCACTCCACTTCATAATTATCAGGGATGTAAGCGTTGGATAAAAAAATCGCAGGCACATTGCTGTGTTCAACACCAATAGAAACCTCATACCTCGGCACATAAACAATATAGAAAGAAGTATCAGCTACGAGTGAATCAACATCCTGCGCAATCAAAGTTTTTGAAATAATAATAAAGAGAATGGAAATGAAAAAGAGTTTCATAAATCTTGCAGCCAAATATAAACGCAAACAAATCAGCGGGTGCATCGCTTAAATTTGCAAAGTGAAAAATGAAAAATATGTGGTGGGTGAAAAAGTTTACCTCACCCATCTTAAGCAAATTGCTTACATCAAAAGAATCATCAACAACGAACTCGTTTACATCGAGATCGAGGGTGACGACATTCCATTCTTCCTATCAGATCTCAGCAAAGAATTTCCTCCCGAAGAAAAAAATGATGATCAAACACAGCAGAACAAAACGATTAATCTGCAACAGCAAAAATCAAATGGAACCAATCAGGGAATTTTTATTGCATTTGATCCCGAGAGTGATAAAGCCGGAAATATTTTTTCATTCAACATTTATCTCATCAACGATACTTCATCAGCACTTGATTATTCTTATGAGCTTTTGAAAAGAAATGAAATCAATTTTTCACTCCAAAAAATATTAACGCCTTACAATTATGTTTTACTTCATTCCATTGAATATGATTTGTTGAATGAAGGCTTGCAGGTAAATTTAAAAATAAGAGAAGTGAAGAATGATTTTAAAGGTGAAATGAAACAAAAAATAAAAGCACAAAACTTCTTCAACAAACAATCGCTTGCACCACTCATCAACAAAGAAACATTCAACTACCAATTAATTCCCGAATACAAAAAGGAAAAAACAGAACCACCAATTCCCAAGAGAATTGAAATTGATCCTGAAGATTTGAAGCGCATGATGACGGAAAGTGTTGTGATCAAAGACAAAGAAAAAGGAGAGGCCATTGTTGAAATCGATCTGCACATTGAAGAACTTATAAAAGATAGCAGTGATATGAGCAGTGCGGAAATGCTACATCTCCAACTCGCAAAGTTTCAACAAGCATTGGAACGAGCCATCGCACAACAGTCATTAAAATTGATTGTGATACATGGCATAGGCAAAGGAAAATTGAAACAGGAAATCCATTTGATGCTGAAGAACTACAGGCATGTTAGATCGTTCAATAATAATTACCATCCACGCTTTGGTTATGGAGCAACTGAAGTAATATTGCAATAATTCTTCATTCCAAAACAATAAAGAAACAGTTCTTTGAAATACTTGCTGCAGGTTCGGCATTCGTCCCGAGAATTCGGGGAGGAAAGTCCGGACAGCAACAGAGCACCGCACCACCTAACAGATGGCCCCGAGTACTCGGGGAGAAAGTGCCACAGAAAATAGTAGCCCTGCCAAAATCGGGGTGATAGTGAAAATGTGAGGTAAGAGCTCACAACTTACTGCAGCAATGCAGCAAGTGGGTAAACCTTGCGGGCTGTAAGATCAAATATACCATGTGCGGTCTTCGAAAGAAGAGCATCAAAGTTGCTCATTTTGTTTTGCTGAAAGGCAGAAGCATGGGTGGGTAGATCGCTTGATTCGGGTTGGCAACAACCAGAACAGATAAATGAATGCCTGAATCTTAAGAAGTGATGTGATGAGGGAGAAATCTTTTTTCGCTGAAACTTCGGTAGATGAAACAGAATCCGGCTTATGAACCTGCAGCATTTTTTCGGGAATTTATTATTGATTCATCCCAATGAAATAAAATCATTTTCAACATTCTTAAAACAGATTTGCAATTCTTTAATTGGCGTATATCTTTGCGCCTCTTTAATAAAAAGATGATTCCGTAGCTCAGTCGGTAGAGCATAACACTTTTAATGTTGGGGTCCTGGGTTCGAGTCCCAGCGGGATCACGAAAAATCAAAATCCCTGTTGCTAAAGCAACAGGGATTTTTTTATTTTACTAAAAGGGTTATCAGATCATTTCAAAATTCCCCTCTTCAAGCCATCCTACTTTTCCATCTTCAAGGCGAATCTTTTTCCACTCACCAACCTGATCAAGCACCTCCAGTTTACAGCCTTCATGAATCATAAATAAATCACCTCCATTCGCATCCGGCGAACTTTTTACATAAGAACTTGAAACAATAAGTATCGCCAAATTAGAATGTTGCTCTTCTTTTTTTTGATGTAGTGCTAATGTGAAAAACAAAAATGAGATAAACAGGAATGCGCCAGTGATCCAGCTGAATGTTTTCTTCCTTGCCATAAAAAGATAAATGGCGAATGCAAATACAGAAAGCCAGATGAATGTTAAAGCAAATAGGCTCCACTCATTTGATGAATAGAATGAAGTGAAACTATTCCACCAAACTATCACATCGAGTTCAGGAACAGGTTGAATTTTATCAGTCGCCTTCAATCGGGCAATAGCGAGATTATGATTAATGTCTTCATCATTAGGTGAAAGTTTTCTCGCTCTTTCAAAAGCAAGAATTGATTTTGAAACATTATTCAATTTGTAATAGCAGTTGCCGAGGTTGTAGTAAACCTCTGCACTTATGTTTCCTTCTGCAATTATTTTTTCGTAGTCGTCAGCTGCTTGCTGGAACTCCTTTGATTTGTATGATTGATTTGCATTTGAGAATAATTCAGTTGAAGATTGAGCTTTGGCAATTAGAAATGAAAAGCATGAAATGATGATTGCAAATGCAATAATCAATCGAAACAACCAAAATGATTTATCTGATTTAATTTCTGATTTCATCTTCCAGATCTGCTATTAAATTTAATGCTGTTGAATAATCATTTTTCATTTCAGTAACATCACCTGCAGGTGCGTACAATGATATTTCACATGAGTTGATAAGGTTCTTGAGATTTGAAATGGTTTCTGATTTCACTTTTCTCGTGGCCAATTTTTCTTCAACATTTTCTTTTGAAAGTTCAGCCATGTCAATATTTAATTTATCGCTCAGGTAACCCCATATTGCTTTCGATACCTCATCATAAAAATCTTTTTTCTGATTGGTGGCAAGATGTTTTTCTGACAGTCGAAGTCTTTTCTTAGAAAGTTTTAAAGCATGTCTTCTCTTGCTTCCCACGAGATCCGCAACAAGCGTTTCATTTCTTCTTCTTAAAACAACTAACCCTGCAAATGCAAGAAGTGGTAAGCAATACAAAATATAAAAACCTGCACTGCCAAAAAATGAACTGCTGTTTTTGTTGAAGGAAGGAGCAGTGGTTTTTATATACCGAATGTCTTCACCAAGCAATGAAACATCCTGTTGATTAATCGGTGATTGAGAATAAGTGTTTACATTTTTCGAAGGATCGCCTGTAATCTTCAAAGGATATTCAGGCGATGTGATTGAGAAATATTTTTCTTTTGCAGGGTCGAAAAAAGAAAATCGCTGACTACTAATTTTAAACTCTCCGGGCATTCGGGGAATTATTAAATAGTCATATTGCTTTGAGCCACCTATTCCGTTTGCTGTGCTCGTAGTTTTATCTTTTACTTTAGGATCATAAATTTCAAATCCTTGCGGAAGAGATACAACAGGTGCATCAATTAAATTAAGATTTCCTTCACCCGAAATTTTAATCGTGTAGGTAACCGCATCATCTGTTTTTGCTTCGGTATTTGAAAGGGTTGTTTCAAAATTGAACTTACCAACGGCGCCAGAAAAATCTTTTGGCTTGCCTTCTTCGGGGAAATCTTTGACGTTTACAGTTACCGTATTTGTTTTAAGTGTGAGTGGAACGTTTTGTGCCCGGCCTGAATTAAAAAAATTATCGAACGGATCATTTGATTGAACTGCTACTTGTGCAACCGTAGATATTTCTGCAGGGGAAATTTGCAGAGTACCTGATCTTTGCGGATAGAGATTGTATTGTAGAAGATCAAGCGTATAATATTGCTTCCCGTTAAGTGTCTCCATCTTTTGTCTTCTGTTTGGATCCAAATCAATCTGTTTACTCCAGAAACCATCAAGTGAAGGAGCTTTGTTAAGATTATATCCGTTTAGATTTTGCCTGAAGTACAATTTATAAGTTGCAGTAAGCATTTCGCCTTTGTAAACTGAATTTTTACTAAGGATAACTTTTACAAAAACATCATCTTTAATTTGCTTTGCCAATTCATCAGTTGAAACTTCAGGTGCTTGTTGTTGACTGCCAAATGGATCACTAAAGGGATCTCTGGTACTTGGCTGTGATTGTTGTTGTGATGAAGGAGCCGTAACGTTAATAGTAACTTCTTTTGATTCATAAGTTGAGCCGCCTGCATCAATACTTCCTTTTCCAATTTTGAAGGTGCCTTGTTTCTTTGCACGAAGCACGTATGAGTAAGACATGGATTGTGAAACAGAACCATTGATTATTTGCATACTCGTAGAAGTATTCGGACCGCCGAGAATGGTAAAATCATTTAGGGAAGGAAGTTTTAAATTACTTCCACTTGCATTTTCTAAAGTGAATTTTAAATTGAAGTTTTGATTTTCTGCAACTGATTTTGGAGCAGTTGCCGAAAAACGAACCTGTGCTGAAGTGGTTTGAAAATTTAAATTGATAAAAAGAAAAAGCATAACAACAGACATTGAAAATGTTTTCAATGCATTGAATTTTTTGTTGGAATTACTTTTCTTCAATCTGCTCTTCATTTCCTTTCAATAATATTTTACCAGTCCTTTTTGGTTTTCACTTTTACACCCTTCATATTTTTCTGTTGCATCTTCTGTGTGGTCTTTTCTTCTTCATTCATTAAAGCAGCAAGCAGTTTATCAGCATCTTCTTTTGAAAGTTTGGGTTGCTGCCCTTGCTTTTGCTGCTGATTTTTTTCATCCTGATTATTTGCTTGCTGATCTTGTTTCTGATCCTGTTTTTGGTTCTCATCTTTGTTCTGACTCTGCTGATCTTTGTTTTCCTGCTGATCATTCTTGTCTTTCTCATTCTGGTCTTTATTGTTTTGACCGCCGCTACCTTTGTTATTCTGCAACATTGCATTTGCATAGGCAAGGTTGTATTTGGAATCGGCATCGGCAGGATTAATCTTCAGCGCACTCTTGTATGCTTTAACTGCTTCATCCCATTTTTTCTGCTCTAAAAAAGTATTGCCAATGTTGTGATATGCCTTTGCCTTTACTCCAGCATCGGTATTTGTTTGTGCCGAAAGCTGAAATTGTTTTTGCGCATCATCATAGCGCTTTTGATTATATACTGCATCGGCTAAATTAAATGTTGCTTCGGGCATATTGTTCTTAAGGTCTAATGCCTTTTTATAATCGGTTTCAGCTTCAGTATAATTAGCGCTTTCAAATTTTTTGTTGCCGCTTCTTGTTTGCGTTTTCTCCGGTTGATTTGAAAACGGAACTTGTGCGATTGATCTTTGAGGAATCAACTGAAATAAAATTACGATTGCAATTGCAAACTGTATTTGCAAAAAAAACGTTGCACCGTAATTTGAATTTTGTTTTTTCATAGTCTAAAACTTAAATGAGAATTTTGTTTTCTTTTCACTTAACAACCATTCTATCAGCAATAATATGGCAGCAATTGCAAGGCACCATTGAAACTGATCATCAAAATCGGTAAACACCATTTCTTCAAAATCTTTGGTGCTTATTCCTTTTAGATCTTTTAATAGTGAACTTACTTCATCATTACCGCTGCCGAGTAAATAATATTTTCCGTTTCCTTTTGAAGCAATGTCTTTGAGTATTGACTCATTTAATTTAGAGAGTACAATGTTGCCATCTTCATCTCGCTTAAAATCAGTTCCCATTGGAATAGGGGAGCCGTTAAGTGAGCCTACTCCAATGGTATAAATTTTTACACCCTGCTTTGAAGCTTCCGAAATTTTTTCTTCAACGCCACCTTCATTGTCTTCACCATCAGTAATTATTATAAGTGCTTTGTGATTATTGTCGCCTTTAACAAAGCCTTCTTCAGCCAAATTAATTGCTTCGGAAAAATTTGTTCCCTGTGTGGGTACCATGTTTGTGTTGATTGTGCGCAGGTACATTTTTGCAGCGCTGTAATCAACAGTGAGAGGCATTTGCATATAGGCATTGCCGGCAAACACAATCATTCCAAGCCGATCATTATTAAGTTGATCAATAAAATTTGAAATGAAATTTTTTGCTCGATCAAGGCGGTTTGGTTTAACATCGGTACTCATCATTGAATTTGAAACATCCAACGCAATCAATACATCGATGCCTTCACGTTTAACTTTTTCTTGTTTGGTTCCAACTTGTGGATTAGCAAAACCAAGAATTATAAATGCATAGGCAAACAACAAAAGGAAAAACTTCAAAACAGATTTTCTATTGGAGAAATCAGGAATTAATTTAATCACCAATGAACTGTTGCCAAACTTTGAGATTGCTTTTTTGCGCCAGAAATAAAAGTAAATGAATAGCAGTGAAACAGGAATTGCTGCCAGCAAAAGCCATAAATATTCTATGTGTTCGAATCGAAACATTTACGGAACGCTTTTTAAAAATAAGTATCTGAATATTATTTCACTTAAAAGAAGTAATGCAGCAAGAAAGGCAAACGCATAAAATTTTTCTGTCTTCCTTTCAAAAGCACTCACTTCAATTTTTGTTTTTTCTAATTGATCTATCTGACTGTAGATTTCTCTTAAACGTTTATTATCTGTAGCACGAAAATATTGACCGCCTGTTTTCTTTGCAATGTCTTTTAAAAGTTGTTCATCAATTTGCACATCCTGATAATCAAAAACCAATTCACCGTTTGGTGCCATTCCAACAGGTGTCATTGCTTTTCCATTGGTTCCAATTCCAATGGTGTAAACACGTACACCGTATTGCATAGCGATGTCACAAGCAGTTAGCGGATCAATAAGTCCTTTATTGTTAACACCATCAGTCATCAATAACACCACTTTACTTTTTGCCTCGCTTTCTTTTAATCGCTGTGTGGCAGTTGCCAATCCCATTCCTATTGCAGTGCCGTCTTCTAGCAATCCATTTTTTATTTGTGCTAATTGACTTTTAACTATTGCATGATCAATAGTCACAGGGCATTGCGTAAAACTTTCTCCCGAAAAGATTACCAATCCAACTCTGTCATGCGGCCTTCCTTGAATAAAATCAATCGCTTCATTTTTTGCAGCCTCAAGCCGATTGGGTGAAAAATCTTTTGCAAGCATGGAAGAAGAAACGTCTACTGCAAGCACAATATCAATTCCTTCAGTGGTCATTTTTTCTTCGTCATAAGAAGTTTGCGGACGTGCTAATGCAACGAGTAAAGAAATAATTGCCAATAATCTTAACGCAGGAAGTAATTTTTTAAAGGTTGCTCTTATTGGATTTGCAAAGCCTGCAAATGAATTTGTTGAAGAAAGTTTGAGCGAAGCAAAATTTTTCTTGTAATAAAAATACCACCACAATGCTGCAAGCACAATTACAACAGGTATTAACCATAACACCCATTGGTTTGCAAACGCGATATGTGTGAGATTACTAAACATTTGGTTTTTCCTCTGTCTTCAAATCTTTTTGTTCAGTTAGATCAATAAAGTGAAATGCGCTTTCCATTGATTTGATATTGGTCTCGGGCGCAGGAATCATTTTGGCAAACTTTACCATATCGGCATTCGAGAGAATCATAAGTAGTGAATTCTTTGCTTCTTGAGATATTTGATATGTATCAATTTGCATTTTAATTTCTTCGGTAGTTGATTCCAATGCAAGCCAGTTGAAACGATACTCAAGATAGAGCCGAAGAATATCAGTAAGGCGGCTATAATATTTTTTCACTTCATCTTGCTGCCATAACTTTTCTTCCTCCAATTTTTTTAATTCTTTGCGCGCCCACACATGCGGCGGATCTTTTGGTTTTGGCCGTTCAATAATTTTTGGTTTTCTGTTCTTCCTTCTATAGCGAACGTAAAGTATGAGTGCAATGATGGAAGCAACAAGAATGAACCCTCCAATGTAAAA
>JBKJNS010000138.1:0-4167 GCA_046593455.1 Chitinophagales bacterium
ATTGGCAATACTTATCTCGACATACAAACCAATGCATCTGTTTGCAATTCGCTTTTTAGAAATAAATTCAATGGTAAAATTTCTGCTGTATGGAATTTTGCTCCTGTACTCGACCCCGATCTGCTAAGCAGAGGAACCGGTTATAATTATTTCAATGGTTCTTCATGGCTGGTGTTTCCTGATAAAAGAATTGAGTTCTCAAGAACCGGATGGCCTAATGTTACAGTGAATTATGCTAAAAAAGAATATGTACTCTGCCATAACTTAGACTTTAATATTATCCAATTTGACGAGCGTGCTGTTGCGGGTACGGGTACGTGGAGTGAGATACAAAGCCCTTTTGCTCAACCAAATTTCTATGGTATTTGGTGGCCAAGAATTATGAGAGGTGATTCATTCAGCGCTACAAAAAGATATTTGCATGCAATCGCACTCACACTACCAACAATGTTTGGAGGAATTAAATACAAAGGCATTGATGGCGCATTGCTCTATTATCGCTCATCTGATGACGGTACAACATGGGATAGCGTAAATGTTCTTATTAAAGGAATCGACTCTACTGAGTATGCTCGTATAAGACCTGATTGGTATTCCATGGATAAGATTCAAAATAATGTGGCCATTGTTGTGGGTGGATTTGGAAATAATATAGTGCTGCTTAACTCAGGTAACAATGGAATTAGCTGGACAAAAACAATTGTTCAAGAATTTCCAATCCCTAAATACAATCATCAGGTAACAGATGTAACAGGAGATGGAATTGCTGATATTGTTGATACCAATGATGGCTCGCTTGCGGTGCTGATTGATAAAAATGGTACCTCACATGTTTGGGCCGGCTACAATCAAATCTATGATGATGATTCAACTGATAATCTTTTCAGTTTTCAACCAAACTCAAATGGGATTCTATACTGGAATTCCAACATGGGTGCTGAACCAATGAAAATTATTACCGGCGCACTCGATTTTAATGGCAATGACTCGCTCGATATTTTGGGGTATGGATTTTTTAATGCGGGGCTTGCAACACATCCAAGTGCAGGAAGTGATGCTGACGGAAATATTTTTTTTACCTACTCTGCTCTTAAAGAAAATGGTGTTGACAAGGACAATAAAAATGTGAGACATACCTACGTTGTGGGTACATCTGATTTTGGAAATTCATGGAGTTATCCCTATGATATCGTAAATGAAGTTAATGCTGAGGGCATCTATGGAAAAATTGCCAGAGACAATGATGTAAACCTTCGCTTGATTTATCAAAAAGATTATTGCGCAGGTATTTCTACCACACCGGGATTTCCCGATCCCTGCAACAGCGGTCAGCAAAATCAAATTTATTATGTAGAAGTTTCGGCACAGGAAGTTTTGAATAATGTTGGAATTGAAAAACCAAAAGAAGTAAGCAAAGAATTAATTTACCCTAACCCTTCAACAGGAATTTTTCATTTCAATCTTCCCCTTCTTCATCCGCAAGTTGGAAACATTTCTGTTACTGATGTGAATGGAAGGATTCTTTTTTTAAATTCAAAAATTTTATCTCCGCTTGAGCAGGTTGATCTTTCATTTTTGCCATCCGGAATTTATGTTGCACACATCAACAGCGCAGATTATAATTCCACTTCAATGATTTTGGTCTTGAAATAATACCGCGCTTCTTTTTCCGAATTCTGTTTCTTAGATTTCTGAAATGAATTCATGGAGTCAATATCCATTTGTTAGAATTATTATTCCGTTTATCAGTGGCATATTGATATGGATATTTTTTGAAATACACTTTCCGCCTGCAATTCTTTATTCTCTTATTGCAATTTCAATTGTGTTTCATCTGCTTATTCGAAAAAGAATTTTCAGAATGTACCGCTATACTTTTTATGCAGGCATAGTTTTTCAAATCACAATACTTTTGGCTGCTAATCACTTATGTTTTGTAAATACTGATATTAATAATGAAAATAATTACACCAACTTTATTGATGATGGTGATATTGCGATTGTAAAAATCTGCGAGCCACTGAGTGAAAAAGAAAAATCGGTGAGTGCACAGGTTCAGTTTTATTTTTTCAGAAAACAAAATGATTGGAAACCATGCAGCGGTAAAGCAATTATTTATTTCAGAAAAGAAACCGCAGCACTGCAACTCCATTATGGCGATTTTATACTGGTAAAGAATAATTTTAGCAGGGTAAATGCTTCAAAAAACCCCGATGAATTCAACTACCAAAAATTTCTTTACTATAAAGATATCTATGCAACAGCATTTTTAGATTCAAGTCAATTTAGTTCCCTTCATTTCTCAAGACAAAATCCTGTATGGCAATTTACCTTTTGGTTGCGCCAAAAATCTATTGACGCATTTGAGAAATATATTTCATTGGATCGCGAACGTGCGGTTGCCGATGCATTGGTAATTGGCGACCGCGATAACATGTCGTTCGCTCTCATGCAATCGTATTCAAGCACAGGAGTAATTCATGTGCTGGCAGTTTCGGGTTTGCATGTTGCAATTCTTTACGCATTATTAGAGTTGCTTACTTTTTTTATTCGCAAGAGAAAACATGGCAAATTTTATCAGGCTATCATCATCCTCATTATTATCTGGCTGTTTGCGTTGGTTACCGGTTTATCGGGTTCTGTAACAAGAGCAGCCACCATGTTCACATTTATAACTGTTGGTAAAGCTTTTCGGCGCAGCATAAATATTTTTAACATTCTCGCTTCTTCTGCACTTGTTATTCTTATGTTTAATCCATACCTGGTGATGGATGTTGGGTTTCAACTTTCTTATGTTGCTGTAATCGGTATCACAACTTTGTACAGTTCAATTGATGCGTGGTTTCTTCGCGAAAATAAAATTATTGATAAAGCATGGAAATTATCTTCTGTTTCTCTCTCGGCGCAAACTGCTACAATTCCACTCACGAGTTTTTACTTCAATCAGTTTCCTGTTTATTTTTTGCTGGCTAATTTGTTGGTAATTCCATTGTCAGGTATCATTCTTCAACTTGGTCTTGCACTGGTTGTGTTTCAATCAATTCCAATTGTTGCACCATTACTGGGTAAAATTCTTACCGCCGGTATTTATATAATGGATGAATACATTATAGCCATTCAACATTTGCCTTTTGCCGTAATTCATTTTCCCCGCATCTCCATTTTAGTTGCGCTGTTGCTTGCCGCCTTCTTAATCTGTATAACAAGGTTTTTCCTTTCCCGAAAAAAAACTTGGTTGTTTGCTTCTCTCCTTACATTGTTGTTTGCAACTACAATTGAATCTGCAACCATCATCAGTGATCAGTCATCAACATTACTTACTGTTTATAATTTCAGAGGTAAAACATGTATTGAGTTTAAGGAAAATAAAAATTCTGTCGCAGTAATTGCAGGAAAAGAATTTACTGAAGAAGAAAATTATTACCTCCAAAAACACAGGCAGCTAAGAAGTACATCGCTAATTGCAACATATAATTTAAACAGTGACACCGATGAAACATTATTGCTCCCCAAAAAAATTGTGATTGAAGAGAATCAATTCATTCAATTCAAAAATTACAAGATGGTTGTTGTTCAAAATAGTTTGAAGCCCAATCTATCAGGAAGAAAAATCAAGGTTGATGCAGTGGTTATTTCAGGCAACCTGAAAATTAAAATCAAAAATCTGCTATCGAATTTCGAAACAAAGCAGTTGATCTTTGATGCATCAAACAGTAAAGGAAAAATCAAATATTGGAAAAAAGATGCTGCAACTTTTGGTGTTGAATGTTACAGCACTGATGAATCGGGTGCATTCATTAAGGATTTAAATTCATTTCAATAATTACTTTTACCAATCTACAAACTTTACAATGGCAATTATAAAAACAGAAATTAAAGATCGCATTGGTTACATCACTTTAGCAAGAGCAGAGAAAAAAAATGCATTGAATGATGAGTTGGTGCTTGCACTCACAAAAGCATTTTCCATTTATGAAGAAGATGAGCAGGTTAAAATAATTGTATTAAAAGCCGAAGGCGATGTGTTTAGCGCCGGCGCCGATTTAGATTATTTACAAAAGCTGCAAAAATTTTCTTTCGAAGAAAATTTAGCCGACTCCAATTTGCTCAAAGACTTGCTGATAAAAATTTATACCAATAAAAAGATTGTGATTGCGCAGGTTGAAG
>JBKJNS010000027.1:0-4198 GCA_046593455.1 Chitinophagales bacterium
GTTAACGATAATTGAAACTGACGATATGCATCCCGCAACATCGGTAACGGTTACGTTGTAGGTGCCGGCAATGAGTCCACTGATGTCTTCCGTGGTTGCTCCATTTGACCAATTGAATTCAAAGGGAGCTGTTCCTTTTGAAACCGTAAGATTAATGCTTCCATTATTACCAGGACATGATTCATTAACCACAACATTTGTAAGAGAAATACTGCAATTGGAAGAAAGCTTTGCGATCCAAACATCTTCGCCTCCGTGATTGCCGGTTACATCAAAATCACGGAGGCGAAGATGTTTGGATCGCAAAGCTTTCTTCCAATTGCAGTTTCTCTCTCACAAATGCTGTGGTTAATGAAACATGTCGGGGCAATAATGGAAGCATTGATCTTACGGTTTCAGGAGGAACAGCTCCCTGGGTATTCAATTGGTCAAATGGAGCAACAACAGAAGACATCAGTGGATTAACAGCAGGCACATATAGCGTAACTGTTACTGACGGGGTTGGTTGCATCACATCAGTTTCAATTATCGTTAACGATAACAAAGCGCCATCGGAAAGTGAAGCGACTATATCTGCCGCTGGAGCAACTACTTTTTGCAAAGGAGGCAGCGTAGTGCTGAGTGTTGAAGCGGGAGGATTAATTTATCAGTGGTTGAAAAATAACATTGCTATCTCAGGTGAAACAAAGCAGACCTATACCGCGAAAAAGACAGCGTCTTATTCCTGCAATGTGAGCAGCAGTTGCGCTACTACTACTTCCAATTCAATTGCAGTTACACAAAACATAAAACCGACTTCTGTTGTAACACAGGCTCCGTGCTCCGGTGGCGCAGTACTGTTGACATGCACTTTTACACCTGAGACAGGAATAACTTTTAAGTGGAAAAAAGGAACCGTTATACAAAGTGGCGCTACCAACTCAACATTCAGTGCCACTTCGAATGGAACTTACAAATGCACGGTTACCATTTCCGAAACCGGTTGCAGTAAAACATCAACAGGAGTAGTTATTGATGTCACTTGCAAAACGGGTGATGCAGTCAATGATATTGAGCTAATTTTTTATCCCAATCCTACTGCAGATTATTTCAACATCAATACTGTGCAACTCGATGCGCACGCTGTTATTTACATTTATGATGTTACAGGCAGGTTAGTTGAAAGCAATGAGGCAAACAGCAGTGAAATAAAAGTGGGCGAAGTACTTCCAAATGGAATTTATTTTGCGAGTATCGTTGCCAACAATGAAACAAAGAAAATTTATAAACTTGTGAAGAATTTCTGAAACTGAATACTTAAATTCCCTTTGATTACTTTTGTTTCTTACCACTAATCCCAACATTATGAAGAAAGTATTACTACTCACATTTCTTTCCACTGCAATTTTTTCATCATCAAAATCACAAGCACCTGATTGGAGTAATAAAATTGCAAGCATCATTTACAGCAACTGTTCTTCATGCCATCACGAAGGCGGTATTGGCCCCATTAACCTAATGAGTTACGCCGATGTTGTTGATAATTCTTACAATCTGCAATCTTATGTGACGTCGAAGAAAATGCCGCCGTGGCCTGCTGAAGATGAGTGCAGTTATCCAATGATTGCTGATAGAAGTTTAAGTGATGATGACATTAATTCAATTAATGATTGGGTCAACAACGGAATGCCTGAAGGAGATATTTCCCTTGCTCCCGCGCCGCCTGTTTTCAATACCAATTCACAACTAACCTCGATTGATCAAACGGTTAGTCTTCCTAATTACACTGTGCAGATTGCAACTGATGAATACCGCACATTTGTTATTCCATCTGAATATGATGTTGATCAATACATTAATCAGATTGAAGTGGTACCCGGTAACAATCAAGTAGTTCACCATGTACTATTTTATTACGATCCTACTTCTGCATCTTACAATAAAGATATGGAAGATACCCTTGCAGGATTTTCAACCAATGGCACCAATACACCTACCAGTTCTTGTATAATGATTGGCGGCTGGGCACCGGGCGCTACTCCCGATATTCTTCCGTCGAATATGGCATACATGGTTCCTGCAAATGCCGACTTCGTAGTGGAGGTGCATTATGCAAAAGGAAATGTGGGTGCATTCGATTCAACTAAAGTGAACCTTAGATTTTGTACTGAGGCAAATCCAAGATTGGTAAAAGTTGATCCCATTCTTTTTCATTACTGGCCGAGTATTAATGCGACACTATTTATTCCTGCAAATACTATAACAACATTTTATGAAAAATCAGTTCCGTTATTTACTCCGGGTGATTTTTCGTTATTGGGTGTTTCACCGCATTGCCACCTGATTGGTAAAACATGGAGCGTGTACATGACCTCACCGGGAAATACAGATACCACTCAATTACTTTGCATACCCAATTGGGATTTTCACTGGCAGGTGGGTTATGGATTTAAGAATTTAATTCATTGGAATTCTTCAGGCGGTTATACTTTGAGAGCAGAAGCTACTTATGATAACACATCTAACAACCCTAACAACCCAAACAATCCTCCGCTCGATATTTCATTGGGCGAAAGCACTACCGATGAAATGATGGTGGTCTTCTTTACTTATCTCGATTACTTGCCCGGTGATGAGAATATTGTTTTGGAAGGAAATGTGGGCATCAATCCTTTGTTAAATCAATCAACTTCATTAAGGTTGTTTCCTAATCCTGCAGTAGATCAATTACAAGTTTCTGCAACAATGCCTCCTGCTGATTTTAAAATAAATGTGATCAACACCATTGGTGTTACAATGAAAACAATTTCTGCCGCAACAAAAAACAACAGCACTTACACCACAAACATTGATGTAAGTGATTTAGCTCCCGGAATTTATTTTGTTGAACTGTCCGAATGGATCCCTTCGGGAAATTCGGGTTCTCAAAAAGTGGTGAAGAAATTTGTGAAGCAATAGAGAGAGGAAATATTTTTTAAAAATTATTTTTTTGAAATGAAAGGAGGGCGGCTGCGAAGTCGCCTTCCTTTTTTTATTAATGCGGAAAATATTTCCAATAATCAAACACTGAAGATTGAAATAGATAGTGAATGAAGAAACAATTATGTTGAAGATGGTGGTTCAATAAGATTGCAGATGGCACCGTGTACTGCGCCATTTATTTATCGAGGGATGTGAAGATGAATAACTTTGGCGCTACGGCATTGGTGAAGTTGTAGTAAACTGTAGAAAGCACTAACGTAGATGAAAGAAACAATAAAAGCTTGTTGATGGAAAGAGTTTTAAAGCGCGATACGAAATGTTAATTTGGAATTTGAATCAATGTTTCATCAGAACCATCAGGATTCATTTCTACAATCCAATGATTTCATTGAATGTTCAATGTGTCTACTAAGTAAACATTGTTCTGCTGCCAAAACTTTAAATAGTAAACACCGGGCTGACTTGTTTTAAATTTATAAATCGTTTTTCGAGTGGGAACATCTTGGGTACAAATACAACCTTCATATTTTGCAGTAACAATAATAGTTCGTTCAAAGTCAGAAGAAGTTTCGGAAAAACTCCCAAATTGTCCGCAACCATTAGAGCAACCAAAATAAACTGTTAAGTCAATGTCTTGGTTTATATTTCCTTGAGAGGGACTTTCAATTTTAGACACGGATGCTTGTATATAGGAGATACAACTATCTTCTCGTTTTTTACAACCTGCATTGATACAGATAGTATAATAAAGGGTTATAAAAATTATGAGTAATCGAATTATAACTTGTTCTGTCATTTCTATGTGGTTTTATCAATTTGGAAATTATATTGTCTGTTCATCTGAGTTGCAGGTTTAGTTTCTCGCCTTTATATTTGATTCAATAATTTTGAGTATTATTAAATAGACATGCGGGAATTGTTAGATTGCAAAATAAGTAAATTTGTGGTATAAACGCCCCTCTCAATTCACCGTAATAAATTTTTCTCATCGCAGTCAGCAGAAGTACAAATACGAAGCAGATAAATTCCGGCATTCATTCAATGCTACGGTTTGTATTGGCATTGTTTTTTTTGCTTACTGAAATGACTGCATGCGGATGCTGAAAATTTTGTGAGTAACCAAATACTAAAAAAATAAAATGATATTGTATATTTTTAGCACCCAAATTATAAACAATGAAGCGCACTTCCTCCTTACTTTTTTTCTCCTTTATCTTTATTGTAAAAGCTAATGGTC
>JBKJNS010000312.1:0-2618 GCA_046593455.1 Chitinophagales bacterium
CAGAAAAGAATATGAGAAGATTGCATCACCTGCACGTGTGCAACGAAAACTGCTTTTTATTACTGATGATTTATTGAGACCAATGGCTGTGGCAAAAGACACCATTAAATATTTTAGCAACCGGCCTTCAGCAGCAGCGATCAATGATTATAAAGTTGATTCATTGTTGTTTAAACTTGATAAAATGATCTATGAAAACACACAGAATTGGAATGGATATAAAACAGTTTCATTAAAATCGGCAAGAACTTATTCCTGGAACGATTACCACGAACTTTCTGAGATGGCCGATAATTTTAACAAACATATTGAAGATTCAAACGCATTAGCTGAAGCTGCGCAGTGGGCAAAACACGCTGCAGAAATTACTCCGCAGTACAGCACTTATATTCTTGCTGCTAAACTTTTACAAAAGAGCGGAGATAAAAATTCTGCAATGCAAATGGCACAACTTGCAGAAGATTTAGCTGCTAAAATGGGAAGAAGCACTGAAGAGGCGGATGAGTTTTTGAAATAAACAACTTCAAAATTCAAAGTTCAAGAAAATTTCAAATCACAAATAAAAAAAATTCGACTCACTGATTTGAAATTGCATCACCTGAAAATCTATTAATTGAACCTTATTTGAATTTTGAATTTTGAATTTTTACTTCCCCTCCACCACTTTTCTTCCAATGCTGTTGTAATAAAAACCCTCTTCCATCATCTTTTCCCTGCTGTAAAGATTTCTGCCGTCAAAAATCACTTTTGATTTCATGAGAGAACCAATCTTTTCAAAATCTACTGTGCGGAATAAACTCCACTCAGTAAGAATTAAAAGTGCATCGGAATCTTTAAGCGGTGAATAAATATCAGCGTAATATTCAAGCTGATCAGGAAAATGTTTTTTCAAATTCTCCAATGCCTCGGGATCGTAAACTGAAATTTTGCAATTGCGTTTCAGTAATTCTTCAATAAGATATAGCGCAGGTGCTTCGCGAATATCATCAGTGTTTGGTTTAAACGCGATCCCCCATATAGCAACTTTTTTTCCTTTCAAATCTTTTCCAAAATAGCGATCGAGTTTCTCCATTAGGATCAGTCGTTGTCTTTCATTCACTTTCATTACTGAATTTAAAATCCTCATTTCGTAACCTGCATCTCCTGAAGTTTTAGCAAGGGCTTTTACATCTTTCGGGAAACAGCTTCCGCCGTAGCCAATGCCCGGAAACAAAAATCTTTTTCCAATGCGCGCATCACTTCCAACTCCTTTGCGAACCATGTCAACATCGCAATCAAGAATTTCGCAGAGGTTGGCAACATCATTCATAAATGATATGCGGGCGGCGAGATAAGAGTTTGCAACGTACTTCGTCATTTCTGCAGAGCGCTCATCCATAAAAATAATCGGGTTACCCTGCCTCACAAAAGGTTCATACAATTCCTCCATCACTTTTCGCGCGCGATCGCTTGAAGTACCAATCACCACTCGATCGGGTTTCATAAAATCTTCCACGGCAATTCCTTCTCTCAAAAATTCGGGATTCGATACCACATCAAATTCCGGTTTTGAATTATTAAGATTTGCAGCAATGGCAGCACGAACTTTTTCAGCAGTACCCACAGGCACTGTTGATTTGTCAATAATGATTTTGTAATCAGTAATCAGCTTTCCAATTTCTGCTGCCGCATTCAACACGTAACTTAAATCTGCACTCCCATCTTCATCTTCGGGAGTGGGCAAAGCGAGAAACAAAACTTGAGCATGTTTTACAGCTTCTGCTAATGAGGTGGTGAAATGGAGTCGGCCTTGTTTTAAATTTCTTTCAAATAAAACTTCGAGATCGGGTTCGTAAATCGTGATCTTTCCATTGCGGAGTGAATTCACTTTCTCTTCATTGATGTCAACGCAAATCACATCGTTTCCCATTTCCGAAAAACAAGTTCCTGTTACCAACCCAACGTATCCGGTTCCTATTACTGCTACTTTCATTTTGCTAAATTGTTAAATGGTTAAATGGCTAAATGGTTAAATGGTTTGATGAAATCAATGATAACTAAAAGTGTTTTCAAAGTATTGAGAACCGTTTAACCATTTAACAATTTAACCATTCAAAAAAGTTATTTGTAAAATTCTAACACAGCATCCGTAATAAATTTCAATTGCTCTTCATCCAACTCTGTATGCATGGGTAATGAAACCACACGCTCACTCAGCCACAAAGTATTTTTCATATCACCAACAATTCTTCCTTTTCCCTTCCCGGAGGGACTCCCCGGAGCAAAAGCTTTTTGCTGATGGCAGGTAACGGGATAGTAAATCATTGCAGGAATATTTTTTTCTTTCAGGAATTCAACCAACTCATTTCTTTTTTCAGAAACCAATAATGTGTATTGGTGAAAAACATGTTTTGAATTTGCAGAACGAAATGGAGTGGTGATTTTATTATGATTGGCAAATGCATGATCGTAATAATCTGCTGCACTTCTTCTTGCATCAATATAATGATCGAGTTGCTTCAACTTCACTCTTAGAATCGCTGCT
This sequence comes from Chitinophagales bacterium, assembly GCA_046593455.1. Classification (GTDB taxonomy): domain Bacteria; phylum Bacteroidota; class Bacteroidia; order Chitinophagales; family UBA10324; genus JAJAYG01. The sequence goes on from JBKJNS010000312.1 coordinate 2,525, forward strand.
TGTATGGTATCGAGCCGTGAGTTCACACCAATCATATCATGGTAGTATCGAACGCTCTGTCCGTGATTGGCAATCATTTTTAATTTATCTGCAA
>JBKJNS010000396.1:0-9502 GCA_046593455.1 Chitinophagales bacterium
TCTACCACCAATGTAGGTCGCAAAATTACAGTGTAAATAATTCCAAAGATTGCACCTGTAACATGCGCCGAGTGGTTGATGTTACCACCGCCTCGCCGTTCCATATACCATGAGTAAAATAGATAAGCAACTCCCCAAACAACTCCGGGAAGAGGAATAGGTACAAACATCATTGTAATCATAATGGTTGGGTGAAGAAAAATAAAAGCGAACAACACAGCCGAAACACCACCCGATGCACCGAGGCTTTTGTAGGAAGGATTGTCTTGTTCTTTTTTATAAGTCGGCAGATCTGAAATTAAAATTGCACCGAGATAAAGTAATGCGAAATAGAAAACTCCCTTGATGTCAAATAATTCCTGGTAATCATTCAAAACATAAATGCCGAAATTATACAGCACATACATGTTGAAGAAGAGATGAATAAAATCAGCATGCAAAAAACCTGAGGTAAACAAACGGTACCATTGATTAAATCTTTTTACATCATAAGGGCTGTTAATTAATCTCGCCATTATTTTTTTATCATAAAATCCAGCGATAGAAACAAGGCAGGTAATAGTGATGATGATAGTTACTATATTAAAAGTCATAAGTATAATTGAAGCGTGCAAAGATGAAAAGATAAATTTGGTTTCAACCCAAATCAAATTTGATTAATTCGATATTAGTAGCAGTGGAATAACAGCCTGATTTGATCAACAGAGATTTATGTATACGCGATTGTGTATGTGGGTGATAAACCCCAAACTACCCGGCCGACAACGTGCTAAATGCTGCCGACCGAATAGTTTGCCAAACCAACCAATCTTTAAGGAGAATAAATTATGTAATGGAAGAAGTCTTATTCAATTCACAAATAAATTTAGATTGAAATTATTTTTAAAATCTTTTAGACGTAACAATAAATTGAATAGACTTATTGCGATTAATTTATCGTGCGATCATAAGTGTTTAATTACTTGTCGACACAACTTGCTCCTTTGTCTATAAATTTATCTTGACTAATCTTCAAACAATTACTTTCGAATCACCGATGACAGAAGTTTTTTCAAATACATTTTGGGATAAATATTTTTCGCCACCTCAAAAGCGAGTGCTCATGCACATTGGCTTTTGGATTATCTGGTTGTCGAGAACTTTCTATGATATTCTTTCTCTCTATGGATTAGGTCCGGCCGAAATACTTTTCCTCGTAGTATATGCAGCTACACAAATACCCATGATGTATTTGCATCTTTATTTGTTAGTTCCTTTTTTGCTTGACAAAAGGCGATATGTTGTTTACGCACTTAGCACCATTGCTCTTGTGTTTGCCTACTCCTTTGTGAATTATAAATTGCTGACACTTATACCCGATTCAATAACTCCACATTCATTGAGAGATTATATCAATGAATTGAATCCCACTTACGATGTGCTTGAAGGATTTTTTACACTCGTTATAACCTATTCAATAAAATATGCTGGACAAGCAGTATCGGCGCAGAATAAATTATTGCGTTTGCAAAAAGATAATCTCATGCTTGAACTGGATGCATTAAAATCGCAAATCAATCCGCATTTTCTTTTCAATACCCTAAACAATATTTATTCTCTTTCTCTCAGCAAATCTGATCGGGCGCCTGAAATGATTTTAAAACTCAGTGATATGATGCGCTATGTTCTGTATGAGTGTAATGCAGGTGTTGTAAAACTCGATCGCGAAATTCAGTTCATTCAAAATTACATTGACCTTGAGCGCATACGACATGGAGATGATATTGCAATTAATTTTTCTTTAAATGGAAATGCCAGCGATTATGAAATTGAACCTTTGTTGCTGATACCAATAATTGAAAATAGTTTTAAGCATGGTTTGAATTCGCAAATAGAAAAAGGGTTTGTGGAGATCAAACTAAGTATAAATGATCGCCAGCTTGCGTTAGATGTTTCCAATAGTGTTTCGGGCAGCAAGAGAGAAAAAGGAAGCCATGGAATAGGAATGGAAAATGTGAAAAAGCGGTTAGAACTTTTGTACCCTTCAAAACATAAATTAAAAATTTCGCCTTCCGAAAAAAAATGGATCGTTAATCTTAACCTAAACCTCAATTGAAATGAAATGCATTATTGTTGATGATGAGCCTTTGGCTCAGGAAGTATTAGAAAATTATGTTGGCCGTATTGATGAATTGCAATTGGTAAAAAAGTGCAGCAATGCTTTGCAGGCAAATCAGATTCTTCATAAGGAAAAAGTTGACCTTATGTTTCTTGACATCCAAATGCCGGGCATGGATGGATTGGCTTTTTTAAAATCACTTCAAAATCCTCCCGCAATTATTCTCACAACAGCATTCCCTAAGTATGCAGTACAGAGTTATGATTTAAATGTTACTGACTATTTGTTAAAACCAATTTCGTTTGAGAGGTTTTTAAAGGCCGTCAACAAGGCGATGGATGCCAAAAAAGTTAGCGCAGAGGAAATGGCAGACAAGGAATTTATTTTCTTAAAGGTTGATAGCAAGTTGGTTAAAGTTAATTATAGCGATATAACTTACATTGAAGGAATGAAAGATTATCTCAAAATTTATGTGAAGGAAAAATTGTTGGTTGTTCATCAAACCATGAAGAGAATTGAAGAGTTACTACCGCGAAATCAATTTATGAGGGTGCATAAATCTTATATAGTTTCGCTAAAGGCTGTTAATTCTATTGTGGGAAATATTGTGGAAATAAGCGGAAAGGAAATTCCGATTGGAGCCAATTATAAAGAGCAACTGATTAATGTTGTGTTCAAGAAAGATAATTAAATGAAGTCTGCAATTTCAGATTTTGCCATCATTGCTATTTAGCGTAAAATGATTTTATTTTTCTTTGCTTCGCATCTTCATTCAACTTAAAAATATTTTTAATGACGCTTCAACAAGCACAGGATCAAATTGATCAATGGATTAAAAACACAGGTGTTAGGTATTTTAATGAACTCACCAACATGGCCATGCTCACCGAAGAAGTAGGTGAGGTGGCAAGAATTATTGCCAGAAAATATGGTGAACAATCTTTTAAGAAAAGTGATAAGAGTAAAGACTTAAGTGATGAATTGACAGATGTACTATTTGTTTTGATCTGTATTGCCAATCAAACAGGCATTGACCTTACTTCTGCTTTAAAAAAGAATTTAGAAAAGAAAAATAAGCGCGATGCTTTGCGGCACAAGAAGAATAAAAAGCTGCAATGAGTATTCATGAATTTTTTCCTACTTTTGACAAAAGAAAAAAATCAAAAACATGAAAAAACTAATTTTAATTCTATCCATCATCTGCGCAGTTTCATTTGTAAATGGACAGCAACCGGCAAAAGGCTCGCAAGATGCAACCCCAAGTTCAGCAACCTTGCAAATTGCGAATCATGAAAGCGTTACTGCCTCCGCAGCAACAGTAACTAAGGAGACTCCTGCCAGCAACACAAAGAAAGAAAGCAAGAAAGCGAAGAAGCAAAAGAAAAAGGGCAGTGCTTATACCGAAAAAAAGTGTGCCGAAGGTTCAACTGCTAAATCATGTTGCCCGGGTGCATCAAAGGCATCTGCCGTTGCACCTGCAACTCCAATAAGTCCGGTTGCACCTAATGCTCCGGCTCCTGTTGAAGAACCACTCGAACCAAGTAGTCCGAAATAGTTAATTGACATAAAATAGTTAAAAGGCACGTTGAAATTTCAACGTGCTTTTTTTATTTTTCATTCTAAAGGAACCATTAACTTGCTGGCATGAGCAATGATATTTCTGCAACCAAAGTGAAGGATATTTTTTCCCAATCTCTTTCCAAATTAAATCCGACACAGTTAAAAGCTGTTGAAACAATTGAAGGTCCCGTGTTAGTTGTAGCAGGCCCCGGCACAGGGAAAACACAGATTATTGCAACAAGAATTGCATACATACTTTCCACCAATGATGCACAAGCGCAGCCGCATAATATTCTCTGTCTCACTTATACCGATGCCGGTGCCATTGCAATGCGAAAAAGATTATTGCAGATAATTGGCACTGCCGCACACCGCATCACTATAGAAACATTTCATGCCTTTTGCAATTCAGTTATTCAACAAAACATTGAAAGTTTTGGCATGCGAGATTTGGAACCGCTGAGTGAGTTGGAGCGATTTGAAATTCTGGAAGAAATGATCAATGAACTGGAACCAACACATTTGCTTAAGAGATTGAAAGGTCAAATTTATTTTGAAGCCGATCGCTTGCAGCAATTATTCAGTACCATGAAACAAGAGGATTGGAGTGCTGAAAAAATTTGTGATGAAGCTGACCGCTACATAGCCGATCTTCCTTTGCGTGATGAATTTATTTATAAAGTAAAGCGTGGTGATAAAAAGAAAGGTGATGTAAAGGAAGACAAGGTGAATGCCGAAATTGAAAAGATGGAAATGCTAAAGGTCGCTGCGAAATTATTTCCTGTATATAAAAATAAAATGGAAAAGGCCGGCAGGTATGATTACCATGATATGATCTTATGGGTGATTGAAGCATTCACAAAAAATGAAAACTTACTCCGCAATTATCAGGAGCGGATTCAATATATTTTGGTGGATGAATTTCAGGATACCAATGGTGCACAAAATGAAATCATCAACCTGCTCACCAACTATTGGGAGGCACCAAATATTTTTTGCGTTGGTGATGATGATCAGGGGATTTATGAATTTCAGGGAGCGCGCATAAAAAATATCAAAGACTTTACAGAGCGATACAGTAACTCACTTCAAACTTTTGTGCTTAAAGAAAATTACAGAAGCACGCAGGCAATTCTTGATGTTGCTAAAAAAGTAATTGACAATAATCAACTCCGCCTTTCTGTGCAGGGTTCTGATCTTGAAAAGAAATTGACCGCCGCACTTGATGAAAGAAAGAAAAGTGACATTGAACCTGTAGTTCACGAATACCTGAATGAGTTGCACGAAACTGCAGATATAACAAGGCAAATATTGTTGCTGCAAAAAAATGGAGTGCGGTTGAGTGAAGTTGCAATCCTGTACCATCGCCATGCACATGCCGCAACGTTGATTGATCTTTTCGATAAGAGAGCAATGCCTTATCAGGTAAACAAAAGTGTAAATATTTTGGAGTTGCTCGAAGTACAGCAACTGCTTGAAGTACTTTTTTATATTGATTGCGAATTGAAAAAACCTTATAAGAATGATGCATTGTTATTTGAGATCATGCATTTTCGGTTTTTTAAATTGAACGCATCAGATGTTGCCACCATTTCATTTTTCGCAAGCAGTTCACGTGATCAATTGCCTTGGATGTTGTTGATGAATGATAAAAAATTTCTTTCTTCATTGCCATTAAATAATCCCGAAGGAATTGTTGCTTTCAGAAAGTTGATGAATCACTGGCTGAGTGAAGCAAAGAATCTCACACTGCCCATGTTGTTTGAAAAGATCATCAACGACAGCGGCTATCTCACTGATGTTTTAAAGAGTTCAGACAAAGCATGGAACCTTCAGGTGCTGCACACATTTTTTGATTTTGTAAAAAATGAAGCCGCAAAGAATGCGAAGATCACGCTCACATTATTCCTGAATATGATTGAGCAAATGCGCACGCACCGCATTCAGTTGAACGTGATGAAAACAATTGTTGCAGAAGATGGTGTTGTTTTTTCAACGTGTCATTCGGCAAAGGGGTTGGAGTTTCAATATGTTTTTTTAATCGGCTGCAGCGATGGCGGCTGGGAGAAAGCAAGGAGCGGTGCAAAGAATTATTCATTGCCCGATACTTTAACTTTTACAACTGAGGAAAATAAAATTGAATCCATGCGCCGCTTGTTTTATGTTGGTGTTACAAGAGCAAAAGAATTTTTGTCGATTAGTTATGCTTCGCAGGATAATGATGGTAAGAAGAAAAAGATTGCTTCGCAGTTTGTAAGTGAAGCGGGATTAACTCCGCAATTTATTTCATTACCCGAAGAAGAACTCATAGAAACTTTAGGTGACTTAATGAAAGTTACACCACCACCTGTAGCAGCAAAAATTGAAAAGAGTTTGGTGGAGAAACGATTGCAGAATTTTGCATTGAGTCCATCAACGCTCAGTTCTTATCTCGATTGTCCTATTCGTTTTTACTATGAAAATATTATTCGCATTCCGGCGGCTGCAAATGATTCAATGGCATTTGGTTCAGCAGTGCACTATGCATTGGAACAACTGTTTAAGAAGATGAAAGCAGGAGGAGAAAAATTCCCTGAACAAGAAATTCTCGTGGGTGATTTTGTTGCTTACTTGTTTCGCAATAAATTATCATTCACCGAAAAACAATTTGAGAACAGAATGAATTTGGGTAAACAGTTGCTTCCTGCCTACTATAATTATTACGTGAACAAATGGAATAAAGTGGTGGTGCTTGAATATTTTATCAAGGATGTTGAAGTGAATGGAATTCCATTAAAAGGGAAATTGGATAAAATAGAATTTGATGGAAGCGTGGTGAATGTAGTGGACTACAAAACCGGAAACCTTATTAGTGCAAGGCAAAAAGGAAAGTTGAATGCGCCCGATGAAGACAATCCTTTAGGCGGTGATTATTGGAGGCAATTGGTTTTTTACAGAATTCTGCTTGATAATTTAAAAACTAAGAACTGGAAAATGCAAGCCGGCATTATTGATTTTATAGAGGAAGATGCAAAAACTAAAACCTTTCATCAATTTCCTCTTGCTGTTACTCCCGATGCAATTGCAATTGTAAAAGATCAAATTAAAACAGCTTACACTGGAATTATGAATCATGAATTTTATAATGGCTGCGGAAAGGAAGATTGCAATTGGTGCAAATTTGTAAGTGATAATTATTCGCCTGTATTAATTCCGGCATTAATAGAAAATGAAAACTAAAATGGAAAACTCCGAACAATTAATACCCGGATACAATAGATTTGTATTGCATCTTAATAAGTTTGAACCCTTGTTAAAGAGCGCAGCGCAATCAGAAGATCCTGCAAAAACATTTTATGAATCTTCAGCGAGGCAAGTTCTTTTTTACCTCCAGGCTTTAGCGCGCATTTATAAAAAAATTCATAACAAAAAAAGATTTGAGCGCATGCGCATTGCTTTCAAAGAACTTGAAGATCAGTTAGGAAAGGTCGATTATTATGATGCTTTCATAAAAGAATTTTCTGTGCAGAAAAACTTTCCGCCTGTGCTTCTTGAAAACCTGAAGCAACATTTTTCAAATGAATTGATTGCACTAAAAAAAATACTGGATGATCAACAATGGATTGATGCTGATTTTTCTGCATTAAAATATATCTCTGAAAAATTGGAGAGCGCCGATTGGAAAGATGCAGCAAATGACAGGCGCGGTGTTGCAGATGCAATCATTTTACAAATTGAAAAAACAGTAATTGATTATGAAAGCGGGAAACTGAATTTTAAGGATCTTGAAAATGGCGTGCATGAATTTCGCAGGCAATTGCGATGGGTGAGCATCTATGCGCAGGCAGTCGATGGTTTGGTTCAGTTAAAAAAAGTTGATGAACCTGCTGCTGAATTAAAACCCTATCTCACAAAAGAAATTCTGGAAAGCAAGTTCAATTTAATGCCTGAGTTGAAAGAAGGTATGGTACCAATAATTATTGAGTCGCCAAATTTCTATGCACTCAGTTGGATTATTAATGAAATAGGAAATTTGAAAGATGATGGTCTGCGAATTATTTGTATTGAAAATGCAATCCGCGAAACTAAGTATGCTCCTGAAACTGAAGTTAAAAAAATCACCCGGCAATTGGCAATCAAAAGCAGTGAGTCTCCGAGGCAGATAAAAAAGCGGGTGGAGATTATTGTCGATGATTTTATTAATAAGAAGAAAGTGTTGAAGCGAATTGTTTCAAATGTTAAAATGGAGGAATGAAAATAAAAATCTTTTTCGCTATTGCATTTGTTTTTGTTTTAATAATAACTATTCCTAAGTTTAGTGAATACAGAAAGCTGAGTTGCGCTAAAGGTGTCGTCCGCAATTTTGGGAAGTCTAAAATGCATAGTGTTACACATGTTAGTAATAGTTCAACTTATGAATTTCCAGCGGTTGAGTTTTATGCAGATAATACATCTTACTGGCATATTGTGAATAATGAAATTCTATTTGAAAATTATCATGTTGGTGATGCTGTTACAATCTTGTTTTCAAAAGAGGATCCTGAAAATTCTCAGATACTGTCTTTAACAGGATTTTGGTATACATATCCTAAAATGCTTTTGAGCGCTTTGTTCTTTGTTGCGGTGTGGGGCATCTTATCAGCAATTTTTATGAAGTCAAGAGATTAGATTCCAATTCTGAATTTATTGCAACAAACTTTCATTGCAAATTAATCGATATTATAATGAACTTAGAGGAGTGAGGTAAAATTATTGCCAATGATTTTATTTTTAAGAATAAAGTTTTGAGAAGAATTTTAAATGTAATCTTAAAAACAATTGTTAAATGAATTTTTTGTAACTTTAAGAAAAGTTTTTGAAATGAATTATTCGGGAAAAAATTTTGATGCCTTTAGAAAATTTGAACTGCAGTTAGCAAAAGAATCACCGCTAAACCCGGGCGAAAACCTTCGGCGTTTTGAATGGATGGCGGAAGAAGCATTTTCTTTAGGTGTGTTGCCAAAACAAAACCCGCTTGATGGATTAGAAGAGAAAATTAATTTCATAAAAAGATTGCAAAGTGTATCAGGACCTCATACTAAGGATAACAAGAACGCTCTCTGAGAATAAACTTCCTTACATTCTTATAGGCGGGCAAGCCATTTTGCTGCATGGTGAACCTAGAATGACTCAAGACATTGATATCTCTTTAGGAATTGACATTGATGAATTCGAAAAACTTTTACCCCTCCTTTCTCAAATCGGTTTAATAGCATTGGTTGAAGATGTAAATTCTTTCATTGAGCAAACAAGAATTCTTCCGCTTAAAGATGCTACGACCGGTATTCGTGTAGATTTAATTTTCACTTTCATTGGGTATGAACGCCTTGCAATTGAAAGAGCTGTGAATTTCGCAATGAAGGAAGATCAGGTGAAGGTTGCTTCAAAGGAAGATATAACTATTATGAAGATTGTATCGGGCAGAGCAAGGGATTTGGATGATGTTGCAGGTGTTATTTTAAGAAATCGAAATCTTGATGAGAGCTATATCCTCAAATGGCTGAAAGAATTCTCCGCAATTTTGGAAAAGGATTTTTGTAAAACTTATGAAGAATTAAAACGTGCAGTTGGTAAATAGAAGTTTGAAATATTTTCAAATACACCCGCCTGTTCAAAGTGTTCTTCCACACTTAGAATTTAGAAATAGTTTAAGAAGTCTCATGGCTTCTTCACCTGCAGCCATGCCTCTTGAAAAGGACACGGAAAAATAAAAACCACTAAATCATTCTCCTGTGATAATTCATTTGCCCCAGATGATACATGAAGTGACCGAGAAAGTAAGTGAGCATATATTCTGTAGTGTGCAAACCAAAAATTTGAACTGGA
>JBKJNS010000521.1:0-3753 GCA_046593455.1 Chitinophagales bacterium
ATCAGAAATTAGAACCTTTGAGCGCTATTTTAGAATTTGAATTTTAATAAGCATGATCAGTTCATTCCGCAATCAATACAATGCTTCATTTACCGAAGAGCGCTACCAACAATTTATAGCGCAACTAAATAAAGAGGCAGGTTATCACATTAGTTTTCGCATTGCAGAAACACCGCTCTTTGTTTCAAAAGAATTTGGAAATAAAATTTTTGAAGCATGTGATGAAATCTTAAACACTGTTACTTCCAAAAAATATTTTGAGCAATCATCCAAAGCAATTCCGCCAAAACTTTTTGTGCCGCATGAAGATGCAAAACCAACTACCATCGCATTGGATTTTGCAGTTTGTAAAAATGAAGCGGGTGAAATTCTTCCGCAGCTCATCGAGTTGCAGGCATTTCCTTCGCTCTTTGGTTACCAGCAATGGCTGGCAAACAAGTTCAAAGAATTTTTTGATGTGCCTGAAAATTGCAATCACCTGTTTAATGGTTTAAACAATGAAACCTACATACAAAAATTAAGAGAGTGGATTGTAGCAGATAAAAATCCTGAGAATGTGGTGCTGCTGGAGATAGAACCCGAGAAACAAAAAACAAGAGTTGATTTTGAACTCACCAAACAATACTTGGGTGTTGAGTATGTGTGCATCAGCAAAGTAATTTTGGAAGGAAGAAAATTATTTTATGAAAAGGATGGAAGAAAAATTCCCATTCACCGCATTTACAACCGCGTGATCTTTGATGAATTTACGAGGAGAAATGATCTTCAATGTCAGTTTCATTTAACAGAAGCTGTTGATGTGGAATGGGTGAGCCACCCCAATTGGTTTTTCAGAATCAGTAAATTTTCACTGCCGTTTTTAAAGAGCCGCTATGTTCCGCAAACACAGTTTCTGAATGAAGTTGAAACCATACCTGATGATTTGGAAAATTATGTTTTGAAACCTTTGTTTTCTTTTTCGGGTGCCGGCGTAATCTTCGATGTAACAAAAGAAGACATTGATAAAGTTGAAGACCGCAGCAATTATATTTTGATGAAGAAAGTAAACTACGAACCTATTTTGCGCGCGCCCGATGGAATGGTGAAAGCAGAAATACGAATGTTGTTTCTCTGGCTCGATGGAATTGAAAAACCTCAACCTGTAATTAATCTCGTTCGTTTATCGAAAGGAAAAATGATTGGCGTTGACTACAATAAAAATAAAACATGGGTGGGCGGAAGTATTGGATTTTTTGATAAATGAATTTCGACATCCTGAGTTTATCGAAGGACGATATTTATTATTCGGTGTTCAATATTTTTTTTCTTCCTTTCCATCAAAATAATTAAAGAAAAAATCCATTTCCTTAAGCCGCGAGGCAGAGAGATGAAATGATTCTATTGAATGTTCCGTAAATTTGCCGTGATAAGGAAAACCTGATTCTTAACTTTTATAATTCTGCTTTAAGTTCGTTTCGAATGAAAATATTTTTTAGTGCCCTCCTGATTTGCTTTTCATTTATTCTTAAAGCGCAAAAACCCGCCTTCTCTGTTTATCTGATTGGTGATACAGGTGAACTCATGGATTCGAGTGACAATTTTAAAAACCTGATGATGCAGATGGAACAAAATCCATTCAGCAGCGTCATTTTTCTTGGAGACAATATTTATCCTAACGGACTTATCGAAGAAAAAAGAGATCATAATTCCCATAAAATTATTCGCGATCAGTTAAAGATGTTTACCAATTTCAAGGGTAACGTTTATTTTATTCCCGGAAACCACGATTGGGCAAACACCAGAAATTACAGTAGAGGAAAACAGCGACTTGGAGATCAGGAAAAATTTGTTGAGCGCTACCTTAAAGACAGCAGCACGGTGGCAAATGGTAAAGATGAAACAACATTTCTTCCTTCTAACGGTCAGCCGGGACCTGCACAACAAACACTCTATAACGGAAAGTTGAGAGTAATTTTTATTGACACACAATGGTTCATGTATTTAGGATACAAGAAGCCAACACCGGCGCTGGAAGATTCTACACGCAGATTTTTTGCAAACCTCGAAAAATTGTTAGCCGACGCAAGAGATAAAAAACAACACGTGCTGGTGGTAGGGCATCATCCGGTTTACACCAATGGAAAACACTCCACTATTCGAAAGACTCCGGGATTTATTAAGAGATGGAAGTTTCAGGATATGTCGGGAAGGATTTACAAGGGGATGGCGCATAACCTTGATTCCATCTTTTCAAAATACCCTGGAATGATCTATGCTTCAGGTCACGATCACCTGCTTGAATATTTTAGAATGAATGGTAACGACTTTCTTGTGAGCGGATCGGGAAGCAAGACCACCGTATTTTCGAAGAAGAGTCCTTTTAATCCAGCCCAACCGTTTAATGATGTAACAATGTACCTGGAACAGGGATTTTTCAGAGTGGATTATTATAAGGATGGCAAAGTAAAGATCATGTTATTTCTTGCCAATGGACAGTCGGGTCCTTTGCTTCATGGAAATGAAAGTAAGTGAAGATCGTCTTCATTCATTATTATCTTAATATTCACTTTTAAGCAATCACTCGAAATCAATGAAATCATCTTTACTTTTTCTTTATCTTTTAATTCTTTTCCCGCTCCATGGCTGTGAAAATAAAATTGCGAACAGCAATTTATTTGACACTGAGCTCAGAAATATTAATGGAGAAACTTTTTCATTCAATCAACTGAGCAACAACAAAGCATCGGTAATTATTTTTTTGCAGCCCGAGTGCCCGTTTTGTAATTCTTATGGTAAAACATTGAGATTGTTAGACAGCACTTTCAGCTTACAACAAGTAAAAATTTATGGCATTGTTGCAGGAAAAAATTTCCCCGACAGTGAGATTGTTGCTTACCAAAAAAGATATCAACTCACTTTCCCGTTCCTGCTCGATCCCGATTTTCTTGTTACCCAAAAATTAAAAGCCACCATTACACCGCAGGCATTTCTAATTGATAACAAAGGCAACATCATTTACCACGGCATGATTGACAACTGGGGATATGAGATCGGGAAAACCCGGGCACATGCAACAGAATTTTATTTAACCGATGCAGTAAATAATTTATTGAAAGGAAACCAAATTATTTCCGATTCAACAAAAGCAATCGGATGTTACATTCAATAAGCGGTTGTAATTATTTTCGAACCCGATAAATTTTTTTATGGCGGCCCTTCTACGTGTAGGATTATTGGGAACAGTATTATTTCTTTTTGCATTTGCCATTTATGTTCTTTATGAAGCCGGTGAAAAAGCAAAAGCGCCACAGCATACTTCAATTACTTATGCCGGTGAAATTGCGCCGCTGATTTACAAACATTGCTCTACGTGCCACAGGCCGGGGCAACCAACTCCTTTTTCATTACTCACTTACAATGATGTTGCAAAGCGATCGCTCACGATTCGTGAAATCGTAAACAAGCGCATTATGCCACCATGGCCGGCAGATCACACTTACACTAATTTTTGTGAAGAAAATTATTTGACTGATGAAGAAATAAAAATGGTAAGTGATTGGATTGATTCCGGCGCTCCGGCAGGAGATCTTTCAAAAATTCCACCCGCACCTGTTTTTCCCGATGGGTCAATGCTTGGCAAGCCTGATCTCACTCTCAAACTAAAACCATTTTTAGTGAAGGGCGATAATACCGATCGGTTTATCGTGATGAAGTTGCCCTATGAATTTGACCGTGATACTTTTATACGTGCCATTGAATTTGTTCCCGGCGTAA
>JBKJNS010000284.1:0-2779 GCA_046593455.1 Chitinophagales bacterium
GTTGCCCCATTTGTTGAATCTTATCATTCAACTGCTTTTGCATTTGTTTCATCGAAGACATACTTTGTTTTTTGCCGCCAGGTTTTTGACACATTTGACTACCTGACATCTGTTGACTCATTTGTTCCTGCATCTGCTTCATAACCTCATTAAAAATTAATGCAAGATTATTAACTCCGGTCATAATATACTGTTGATTTGAAGCTGCCGCAGCAGTTTGACGTTGCTCTAATGCTGTGAGTGCATTCTCCATATTCTTATCAATACTTGCGATCTGTTCATTAACAAAACTTTTTATCTGAGTTACTCTCTTACTTAATTCCTGAATACTGTCTTTAACCATTTGAAGATCATCTTTTACATCCTTTTGTGATTTCATAATTTCGAGATACATTGGGTTGTAGACATTCACACCTTTTGTTTTGCTGATCAAATCTTCCTGATCAAATGAAACTTTAATCAGGTTCTCTAAAATCTGCCGCACCGCCTGCATATCAATTTCGTCTTGCTGTTGCTGCATACTTTGCATTGCTTGCGACATCTTATCCGACATTTTTTGCATTTGCTGCGCTGCATTTTTCTGGCTTTCGCTAGCCTTTTTATTGTTCTGCTTTTCTAAGTTCTCTTTTGCATCTTGTTGTTCCTTTTCAGTTTGTTGTTGTTCTTCTTTGGTGTCAGGCATTTCATTGGGGTGATCAAGTTCCTGATTTTTCTTTTCCAAATCTTTTAAATCTTCCTGAACATCTTTAAATTCATATTGCAACTCTTCTTGTTTTTTACCCAGAGAATCTGCTTTATTTTTCTTCTCTTCTGTATTTAATTTTTTTGAATCATCAGCTGTTTTATTAGCGAGATCATTTTGTTTTTTTGCAAGCTCATCAAGCTTGTTCTTAGTATCATTCATCTTTTTCTCAAACTCTAATTGTTTATAGAGAGCAAGCATTCGATCCAATTCTTTTTGCAATTGATCATTATTCAATTTTTGATCTTGGAGTTGATCGAGTGTTTTATCTTTATTAAGTTCATCGAGCATATCCTGAAGTTTCTTCATCATCTCTTTCATTTCAGGAGTTAATGTCTCATCCATCAACTTTTGAAGTTCCTCCGATTTCTGTTTTGTTTCTTCATTGAATGGTTTATTCTCATTTTGATTCTGCTGGTTTTCTTTTAAGGATTTTTTTACTCCTTCAATTTTATTGTTTAACTCATGTTGTCTTTTAAGCAAGTCTTCAATTTTTTTCTTGTCTTCCCAGGTTGGGTTCTTCTTGTTGAGTAAATCATTCTGTAATTTTTCAAACTCATCTCTCAACTGCTGTGCTTCTTTCATAGAAGATTCTAAATCATCTTTAATTTTTTCGCTTTCCTGATCGGTTTGTTTTTCCATTTCCTTTTCAGTGGGCTTTGCAAATGTCATTACCTGTGAACGTGAAAATTTACTTCCATTCACACCATCATTATCCCATGCTTCGAAGAAGTAAGTAATGTTATCACCCGGATTTAAGCCTACGTTATTTAAATCCCAATAATGAGAGAATTGTGAATATTTACCGGAAGAGAATTGAACAGCAATGCTCTCATAATTTTCATTGGATGAATTTTCTTCTTCGCTTTTTTCAATCTTGTATTTGAAATAAACATTCTTTAATCCATAATCATCAGAAGCTTCACCAGCGAAGTAGAGGTACTTTTTATTGTTGCTGTCACTCACTTGCGAAACTGAAATAGCAGGATATCTATCAGGTATTACGGAAATTGAATAGCCGATTGAATCTGCTCTTGGTAGATCATTGCCGGAAATGAAAACAGTATAAGGCACATCATTCTTTACACGCTTTGTAAAATCAAATTCATCACTTGCGTTAATAGGCATTGTGTAAGTTGAATCCCCAAACCGAATCAATATTTCAGATGTGTTTTGTGAAAAGAATTGCCAATTAATTTTTGTGCCTTCGGGAACTGTTAGGTCACCAATGTTTTGCAGTGTTTCATTTTTTCTGCCTGTATAAGAAGGGTAGGTGAGTGCAGTGCTGAATTTTTCAATGATTGGCTTGGGCAAAACTTTTAGGTCAAAATCTTTAGATCGAAATCCATTTGCAGAAATAAAAAATGAAACATTTTTCTGCGGCTTCACAATGTTGTAAGAATATTCAGCGGCAGATTTTTTTGTAAGTGGATATTGAAACCCATTCATTTCAATAAATGCTTCATTCGGCAATGCTTCGCCACTAACTTTTATCTTCACTTCATAATCTAAGTACTGTATGGTTTGCAGTTTTTCATTCACCACATTAAACTGAAATGGTGACTTCTTTTCAAAATATTCATTGTGATGAATAAGACGAAGCGTAGAATCTTTTAAAAGATTTGGCGAAGCAAAAAGTATAAAAGCAAGCACAAGCACAGGTGCTAACAGATATCGCAGGTATTTTCTATTAACCGAAAGATTAATTGCTGAAGAAAATGGAACAGGTTTAATTGCCTCAATCTTTTGATTGATGCTTGCTTCGATCAAAGATGAATCGCTGTTTTCATTTGCAAGATTCTTCAATTGCAGAACATTCAGCAACCGATCCTGAACATTTGAGAAATGAGACCCGATTATGCTTGCAGCTTTTTCATGCGAAATAGTTTTACCTAAATTGAAATAATGCAATGAAGGAATGATTACCCAGCGCACCAAAACAAATAATGCTCCTGCGAGAAAACCAAAAAATAAAATTGTTCTTGTTGATGAAGAGAAATAAAAATAATATTCAGAAACACTGATGACTAAAAATGC
>JBKJNS010000134.1:0-2723 GCA_046593455.1 Chitinophagales bacterium
ATACAATTCAAATTCCTAAATTTACCATTACCAATGATTCTAATGTTTACAGATCCTTTGTTATTCATTCAAATTATACCGAGACAAAATACATTAATCAATTTGAATTTATTCCCGGAGATTGGTCAATTGTTCACCATACTACTTTCAATGCTGATACAGCTGATATAGCTTACGTTAAAGATTTAGCAGACACGCTTCCGGGCTTTGATACCGGTGGGGGTGGCAACGGTTTCATTAGTTCTACTTCAGTTGATGTTGGTGCTTGGCTTCCCGGCAATGGAATTTTTAAGTTGCCCACAAACATGGGTATTGAAATTCCTCCGGGTGCCGATATTATTATCAGCATACATTATTCGCCCGGTAGTATGGGAAAGGTTGACAGTTCAAAGTTGTTCTTTAAATTTTGTTCGGCACCCGATTCTTCGATTCGAAGGGTTTACAGAACTAAATGGCTCTTTTTGGCGCAATTGGTTAATGGTCCATTCATCATTCCGGCAAATGCGGTAAAAACATTCAATGAAGTTACCACTCCCGGAGTTCATAAATCTATGCTTGGGCTAACGCCTCATAGCCACCATGTATGCACTTCATGGCGGGTACGAATGGTCACTGCACCCGGGGATACAACTAACCTTCTTTATATTCCTAAATGGTCTTTTTACTGGCAGTATAATTACATGCTCACTAAAGTTTTGGAAGTGCCTTTTGATGCAACATTGTTAGGGGAAGCAGTATTTGATAACACAGTAAATAACCCGGATAATCCCAACAACCCACCAAAGATGGTAAAAGATGGTGGAGAGTCGGGCGATGAAATGATGAGTTGCGGATTTGTTCTTATGGATTATCAAACAGGTGATGAAAACATAATACTTGATAGTGCTTTTTATGGTTTGCCAACTTCACAGTTTAGTGAAGCTGAAAAGTTACCGCTCAATATTTATCCTAACCCTGCGAATGGAAAAGTTAATTTAGTAAGTGATTTGCCAGCACACAATGTTAGTTGGCAACTTACAGATTTGTTTGGTGTGGTTGTGAAATCAAATAAAGTTAAAAATGTTTCAAAGGGGATTTATACAGAGGATATTGATGTAAGCACACTCACTGTTGGGCTTTATCAATTAAGTATACAAAGCGGCGATATGGTTGCAGTAAAAAAGATCATCGTAGCCAGGTGATAATTCCTGATCTGTTGTCAGTTCTTTACAAACTTCACGGTTTCTGCTTGTGTATCCGTTTTAATTTGTGCGAAATAAATTCCCGAAGGAAGTGTATGTACATCTATCTTTAATATTTCTGCTTCATCACTAATCTCTTGTAACGAAAAAATTATTCTGCCTGTTAAATCAAGAATTGAGAAATTAGTCACATCATGGTTAACACCATTTGTTTTAAGAATTAAAACATCATTGGTTGGGTTAGGATAAAGATTGAAAGAAAATATGGGTATTTCTTCATCAGTCCATCTGGCCGGCAGGGTGGTGAAAGTATCGAGTGGTGTCCAATCAGACATATAACCATTCAGGCAATTGGTTTTTAGTTGGAACTCATAGGATTTATTCGCAGACAGGTTCTTAAGCTTCTTGTAGGTATTTGTTGTATTCTTCGATTTCCAGGTGGCATTACCCAGCTTACGGTATTGCAAGTCATAAGAGGAGGCATTGTTTATTCCTGCCCACTTAACTTTTGCAGTACTGTCAGTGATTTTTACTACGCTGATTTGATCCACCTTAGGCATCTCACATGGCTTCCACAAATACTTATGTACCCTATAACTGGTTTGCCCGAATTCATCGAACTTCATTTCCCAAACAATATTTTTATTGGAGTCTACCTCAGTAAACATAGGACGATCGGGATTATTAGTCGCTGTTCCCCAATCAATAAGTGTGTTTCCATTTTCAAGTCGCTGAGAACTTCCTGTTGCAGAACCGAAAACTGTATTCCCATTCACATCCGGATGCTCATAGTACCACACAAGCGTTGCAATCTTATTCACCTCATCTAATTTATATTCCTTTGAACTACTTTTTAGGGGGAATTGATGGTTTCCATTATTAAACAACATTAGGTTTCCATTGTCCAACCGGCGGGCATCATGCTGATAGGAAAAATGGCCAGTGATGTTGTCATCAACAAACGTGAATTGATTGTTCTCGCCATTCAATCGCCATATAAACTCGCTTGTTTCACGATTGATCTTGGTAACTTCACTTAGGTGGCGGCTTGAAAGAATAATATTACCATCATAATCGCGTGAAACTGCATTGGGATGAACGTAATCAACAGTAGGTCCGGTTAAACTCACAGTAGAAACAGCATCAGTAATATTAAAATGATCCCATCCGCTCCATTCCCAAATAACATCATTAGCCGCATCAAGTTCTTGGATTGTTACACCAATAACTGTGGCATTTGGTTTACCTCCATACTGAGTTAAGTCCATTGTGCGCATATCGGCCGCGAAAAGTATTGAGTGGCCATCGGGGTACATTGATAAATCATGCGGATCGGTATCTGGGCCCAATCCGTTGCCGCACTGAAAGGAATCAATCACACTATAATTTGAATCAAGTACCATCCAATAATAGCTAACCTCATTGAAGTAAGTGAGGTTGCCGTTGTAGTTAATTTTGAAATCCATACCATTTTGTGAAAGATCGCGTGCCCAAGTAACTGTGCCATCATTCTTAATGATTGTAGCAAAACAATCAGTTTCA
>JBKJNS010000268.1:0-2590 GCA_046593455.1 Chitinophagales bacterium
TTGAAAATGGAAAATTGAAAATGGAAAAAAGAAAATAAGAATCAGGATTAAGAAACTCAAAACAAGAAACTTTTATCCGCCATAGTTTTCAACGAAGGCGGACAAAACCCCAATCTATTCCTGTTCATCCTTAGCATGTTTCAAATATTCTTCTGCAAGTTTTTTCTGGTTTTCTCCGGGCACCAACTGATATTCGGCAAACCGCATTTTAAAACTCGCTTTGCCTTGCGTGATTGAACGCAGTGCATTTGAATATTTATCTAATTCAGATAGGGGCGCTCTTGCTTTTATAATACTGTAATGCCCTTGCGAATCCATTCCCATAATAATTGCACGGCGTGTATTTAATTCACCAATTACATCTCCCATCTGCTCTTCGGGTGTAAGAATTTCAATATCATAAATTGGTTCTAACAATTTAGGATCGGCATTTTTAAAACATTCTTTAAAAGCCATAGTGCCCGCAATTTTAAATGCAGTATCATTTGAATCTACAGGATGCATTTTGCCATCGAAAACATAAACACAAATATCACGAACATAAGAACCGGTGATTGGGCCTTCAGTCATTTTATCCATAACACCTTTTAAAATTGCAGGAAGAAATCTGGTATCAATTGCACCGCCTACAATACAATTGTGGTAAACTAATTTTCCTCCCCAATCTAAAAGAATTTCTTCTTTGCCGCGCAGCGTAAATTCATCGGGCACCTGATAGCCTTCATGGTATGGTTCAATCATCATTGATACTTCACCAAATTGTCCGGCACCACCCGATTGTTTTTTATGGCGGTAAGTTGTTTTTGCAGATTTGCGAATTGTTTCGCGATAAGCGATCTTCATTTTCTCGAACTCAATTTGCATTTTGTAAATATGCTCAAGTCGCCACTTGATTGCCTGCAAATGCAATTCACCTTGACCGTGCAGCAGTACTTGTTTTAATTCTCTTGAATATTCAACAATTAAGGTGGGATCTTCGCGATGTATTTCAGAAAGTACGGTGCTCAGTTTTTCATCATCGGTTTTATTTTTTGTAATGATGGCTACGCTTATTCTTGGTTCGGGGAAATGAATTGGTTCAATGGTGACCTGATTTCCTTTCCCGAAAAGTGTTTGATTGGTTTGTGTATTTTTTAATTTCATGGTTGCACCAATATCGCCTGCAGAAAGTTTGTTGATTACATTTCTGTTTTTTCCATCCAATACAAACAGTTGAGTAATTCTCTCAACCCCATCGTTCTGCGAATTGGTTAAATCGGTTCCGGCAATTACTTCGCCTGCCATTACTTTAAAAAGCGAAAGACTACCAAGGTGTGGTTCAATAAGTGATTTGAAAACAAAAAGCACTGGTTGGCCCGTTGCTTCACATTTTAATTCTTTTTCTTCAACGGTTTTTTCAGCAGGCATTTCGATCGCAGATGGGGCAACATTATCGATAAAACCCATTAGCCTTCCGCTACCCATATCATTTTTTGCTGATACACAGAAAACAGGAAAGACCTGATGGTTCATCATACCGTGTTTTAAACCTTGTCGCAATTCATCTTCATCGAGTGTTCCCTTCTCAAAATATAATTCCATCAATTTCTCATCATTCTCTGCTGCAATTTCTACGAGTTGATTGTGAAGTTCATTTGCTTTTTCTTTTTCCGAATCGGGTATTGGAAGTTTTTCAGGCTTGCCTCCGTTTGAACCAAATTTATACATCGTCATTTTTAACAAATCAATTATGGAATTAAAACCTGAACCTTCGTTGACTGGGTATTGCATTATTGTAAATGCTTTTCCAAATCTTTTTTTTGCTTGTTCTGTAGTTTCATCAAAATTTGATTTCTCATGATCGAGTTGGTTGATTGCAAAAATGATCGGCTTTCTGTATTGATCTACATAGTTCCAGATTAGTTCGGTTCCAACTTCAACACCATGCTGTGCATTTAAAACCATAATGCCTGTATCGGCAACACGAACTGCTGAAATTACTTCACCAATAAAATCATCGAGCCCCGGTGTGTCAACAATATTTATTTTATAATCTTTCCATTCAGTATGCATCAAGGTTGCATAAATAGAATTGCCGCGTTTTTGTTCGATCTCATGATAGTCTGAAACAGTATTTCCTTCTTCAACACTTCCCCTGCGGTTTATAATTCCTGCTTCGAACATCATAGTTTCGGCAAGAGTTGTTTTGCCCGATTTAGATGCGCCTAAGAGAACAATGTTTTTAATGTGCTTGTCGTCGTATACTTTCATTGCAGTTGTTTTTGTTAAATGAAGAATAAGAAATTAGCTAAGATTAATTTTATTCATTGCGTTAAAAGTAGAAAAGAATTCAGGAAATGAAAACATGAAACTTCTCATTATTAATGATTCCCGATCTTGTTACAGAATTAGTATTTTTAAAAAATATTTGCTGTTAATGCAATCAAACTTTCCTGTTTTAATAACTTATGGATATAACTTTAGCTCAACCTGTTAACAGTTTACTTCAACGTAGAGTATTCGAATTGCTGCAAGAAGCATTCCTCCGGGATCGAGAACCACGCGGACTCAGCGGCGATGCGCAGATCGCAGCAGGTGACCAGCACCAGCC
>JBKJNS010000472.1:0-3485 GCA_046593455.1 Chitinophagales bacterium
TCGGTCGGTGTCCTCACCGACCGAAAGTGAAAAGTGGCCAGTGAGGACACCAGCCACTAAACAAAATTCTATTTTGCTATCGGCAGCAAAAAGCAGCAATGAAATTTCTGCGTATAAAATTTTAATTGTTGATGAAGTAGGTTTACTCTCTTCCATTTATCAATACGCCGACATTGCTTTTATAGGGGGTGGATTTGGAAAAGGAATTCACAACACATTAGAAGCAGCAGTGTTTGGTATTCCGGTTTTGTTCGGACCAAACTATTTCAAATTCAATGAAGCAAAAATGCTGATCGAAAACGGTGGAGGTAAATCTGTAAAGAATTTTGAAGAATTGAAAACTGCATTTGAATTCTATCAGTTGCAGGAAAATATTTCTCTTGGTAAACAGAATCGCGAATTGGTTTTAAAAAATTGCGGGGCGACGGAGAAGATTATGCTTAGTGTTGGGCAACTCAATTCAGCCATCACTTAATAACACCAAGCAGAAAATATTTCGTATCCTTGTTATCTAAAATTATATTCTATGAAAACTATTTTCATACTTATCACTCTCACTCTTTTTTCTGTTTCATTATTTGCGCAGGCAACTTTTCTCGATAGCACGTTTAGTGGGGATGGAATTGTAACTACATCAGTTGTTACCGGCGTTGATGGTGCTCACGCTGTGGCAATTCAGCAAGATGGGAAAATTGTTACTGGTGGATCTTCATGCAACTATTTTAATGGCTGCTGTTATTCCGACTTCGCATGGGTGCGATACAATGCTAATGGAACAGTTGATAGCACCTTTGGTATCAATGGCATAGTCAAAACTGACTTTGATTCAACAGATGACCAAATAAATTCAATTGCAATACAACCCGATGGAAAAATTTTAGCCGCAGGATATTCATCTCCTGTTTCTACTTCATACTGCTTCAGCTATGATTTAGATTTCGCTTTAGCACGATATAATACCGATGGGACTCTTGATAGCAGTTTCGGTACTAATGGTAAACTCACTGCTGTCTTTGATTCTTCATATCAATTTGAGCAATCAGCAGCATATTCAGTAGCCATACAATCTGATGGAAAAATAATAGCAATCGGATATTCCACATTTTCAACTTACGGTGGCTATGGTGAAGCATTCGCATTCATGCGATTCAACAGCAATGGTTCTATTGATAGCAGCTTCAGCACTGACGGTAAAGCGACAGTTTCTTTCGGGTCAGATATTTCAGTAGCTTCCTCAATGGCATTACAATCAGATGGGAAAATTATTGCTGCCGGTGGCAAAGCAACTCAAATCAATTATGAATATTCCGACATTGTTTTAATTCGATACAACATTGATGGTGATCTTGATAGCACATTCGGTATAAATGGTATTGTAACAACAGGCAGTGATTCAGCAAATTATTGGGCAGGCTCTATAGCTATACAAACTGATGGTAAAATATTGGCTGCGGGATCCTCCGAACTATATCCTATTTATACAAAATTCGCATTAATCAGATATAATGCTAATGGGCAAATTGATAGCACATTTGGTAATAATGGTATCACCACCACTTCTATTTTAACAAGTAATTATTCATATGAAAAATCAATGGTGCAACAAGCAGATGGTAAAATTATATTAGTTGGGTATTCAGAAAATAATTTTGATGGTTTGGTCTTAGCCCGATATAATTATGAAGGATATCTTGATAGCAGTTTTGGAATAAATGGCATTTTAATCACAAATATTAACATGTATTCAGCAGCAAATTCTGCTAATATTCAAACTGACGATAAATTGATAGTTGCCGGGTGGTTAGATGGAAATTTTTCTGTAATCAGATTACTCGCAAACCTCAGTGTCGGCATCATCAACTTCACCACTCAAGAGACTTCCCCGCTCATCTATCCCAATCCCATTCAACAAAATGAAATACTCCAATACACTTTAACAAAAGATGAAGAACTCACTTTGAGTTTGTATGATGTAAATGGGAGATTGATAAAGAATTTCTTCACCCAACAAAAAAGAAATGCCGGCGAGTACAAAGAAGAACTCAACATGGGCAACCTTGCAGCAGGAAATTATTTACTCACGCTCAGTAATGGTGAGTATAATGTGAGTGTGAAGTTGGTGAAGCAATAAAAAGGTTTCGCGTTTTGTACCGAGTACTCAGGATCGGGTTTTGAGTTTGAAGCGTAACTAAACAATCATCACAAATTCCCTCAGTCATTCAGAAAGAACCTTCCTCCAATTCGGTCAGCTGTTGCCTGGTGTAAAGAAGTTTCCTTCTGAATGACTCAGTATTTTGGAGTTGTTTGCAGCTTAAATAAAATACGATTAACTGTGTGTGTTTTCTCTGGGAGATTCATTTCAATTCAAATACCTCCGCATCACCAGCATAAAAAATTCGGAGACAAGCGGCTCCTCATCACTCCAGTTAAAAGCAGAAAGCAAATTCGATTGTATGTAGCCTGATGCTTCTTCGTAGCTGCCGCAGTTGTTGAGTTTTGAAATGGCACTTTCATACTGCTGTTCATCACCATTAAATAGTTTGGTCATAAATGCAAATTGCTTATTAAGCCCGATGTAAGATTTTAAATCTTTGATAGGTGTTTGCTTGAGCTTATCGGCGATTTCCATTCCCTGCTTCTTAAATTTCTCATTCACACTCCTGCCGTTTTCATTCTTGCCAGCATAGATTTCACTGATGCTTTTTTTAGGTGCTGCATCTTTTGGTGATGCAATCTCTGTTTCAATTTTCTTTTCCTCCACAATTATTTTTTTCTCGGCTCCATTGCCATTCATTTCTTTGGGTGCTTCAATCACGGGTTGCTCTTCAATAACAATTTCTGAAGGAAGTTTAATTTCTGTGTGTGAAGGATTGATTGCAACAATCAATTCATACAACTCACGCACGTAATTCGAGAGCATATCTTTATCAATGGCAGAAAACTGTTCATTGCTTTTTGCTACCGACTGCAACAGGTTTTCAATTCTCGCTGATACTTGTTTTATTTTCTGATACTCACCCATTCCAAATAAATATTTACTGCTACAAGATTACGAAGAAAAGAGGTTGATATTGTTTTGGGATGATGAAAAAATATATCCCGCAGATCTCGCAGATTTTCGCTCATAAAAAACCAAGTATCTCTACAAGGTTAGCCGGAAATTTTTAATTATTCCTTTTCTGCGTCCAACATTTTCCATTTTCAACTTTCCATTTTTCCCGCAGGGATTCCTTCGGAACAATTTTCCTTTTTCACTTTTCCAATTTTCCATTTTCCAATTTTCCATTTTCCGCTTTCCATTTTCCATTTCTCGCTACCTTGCCGCTCCAATGTTTATAGAACCTTACATACATGAGCAGCGCGCCGGATGGATTGAAGTCATCTGCGGCTGCATGTTCTCGGGTAAAACCGAAGAACTCATCCGCAGATTGAAGCGTGCGAAAATTGCCAATCAGAAAGTAGAAATTTTTAAACCTGCCACCGAT
>JBKJNS010000476.1:0-2681 GCA_046593455.1 Chitinophagales bacterium
ATCGACATAATAATTTACAAACGTTGCATCTTCATCAACGCTGCCATCACAATCATCATCAACTGAATTACACAAATCACTTTGATCAGGGTGAATAGAATTCACTGCATCATTACAATCAGTATTGTCAGCAGAATAACCTACACCAGGATTTGAGCAGGAAGAAGTTCCCGCATCATTCACATCACCATACCCATCACCATCTGCATCAACATAATAATTTACAAACGTTGCATCTTCATCAACGCTGCCATCACAATCATCATCAATCGCATTACACAGATCAATTTGATTTGGGTGAATGTTTTCATCGGCATCATTACAATCAGTATTGTCTGAAACATAACCTGCAGGTTGTTCACAAGCAAGAACTGAAATGCTCGGATTTCCAAATAAATCATTGTCATCATCTGCATACCATGTTGTTGCAGTTTGATCACTACCTATTGTAAATGATAATGATGAAGAGCAATTATTAAAATCGGTTGCTGTAATTGTATAATCGCCTGCTAAAAGAGCGGTAATGTCTTCTGTTGTTTCACCATTACTCCACAAAAATGAATAGGAGGGAGTTCCGCCGCTCACAGATACATCAATAGAGCCGTCACTAACATTACTGCAAGTTGCATCTAACTGAGTACCGCTTATTGAAATTGCATCAGGTTCTGTGATTGAAACTGAAGTTGTAGCAGTACAGTTTTTTGTATCAGTAACAATTACGCTGTAAGTATTTGAAGCGAGAGATGAAACATCTTGTGTGGTTGAACCATTTGACCATGCATAAGTATAGCCCCCACTCGCTGTTGTTAATTGAACTGAAAGATCATCAACACCAAGGCCGTGATCATTTCCTGTATCATTAATATCTGTGTAACGAAGCCAGATTGCATCTCCTGCTGCTACCGTAACATTGAAAACTCCATAGACATAAAATTTATTTGGCTCCACATTTCCGTCCAAAGCGCTTGCAATTGCATCGTTAACCTGACTGTAAAAATCAAGATCATTTACATCTGTCCATGTTCCTGATGTTATGCTTGATGCATTTATCTGATAAGTGAAATCAAGTTTTTGCTGATTGATATTTCCACCACATCTCCATTGTTCGCCCCAATAACCAACTGTAATTGATGAAACAGTTTCACCTGTTGTATTAGTAATTTTTACGCCATAATTAATTGCACCTGTACCACCCGAAGCAAGAGAGCCCAAAGCTCTTTCCGAATTTGATACGCTTCCATAACTGTACAATGCGCCCGTTGTTGATGAGCCAATGTCTGCATTAAATGTTGTGCGGCTTGCATACCAATTTGAAATAGTTGAATTATCTACCCATGCATTTCCTGTTCCGCTTAATGCAAGCGTATTAAAATTTTGTGTGTACGGAATAGTAGTAGCCGGTGTGCCGCCACTAACATTCAAATTAATACTTCCGGTTGAAGCTCCATTGCAATTAACATTGATGTGTGTTTCACTCAAAATTATTGGCAATGGTTCTGTAACTTCAACAGTTGCAAAATTCTGGCAGCCCGAAGCATCGGTTACAGTAACATTATAGAAACCTGCAGAAAGCCCGGTTAAATCTTCACTTGTTGCACCATTGCTCCAGCTAAATAAAAACCCTCCTGCGCCACCTGACACTGTGAGATTAATGCTTCCATCGGTTGCTGCATTGCAACTGATATTGTTATGTGTTTCAGAAATAACAATTGCCGGCGGAGCAGTAAGAGTTACTGAAAGATTACTAGTACAAGAACCATCACTAACAGTAACGGTATAAGTTCCTGCCGTGAGAGCACTTATATCTTGCAGAATAAAACCATTGCTCCAAAAATAAGTGTAGCTACCCGTGCCGCCCGTTGCAGTAAGATCAATCGAACCATTGCTTCCACCATTGCAACTAACATTGGTGTGAGTTTCTGAAAGATTTATTCCTGTAGCAGGATTAATTGTAATTGATTTTGTTGCAGTGCATGTGTTTGCATCAGTAACTGTTACTGTATACGTGTTAGCAATGATGGATGAAATGTCTTCTGTGGTTGCGCCATTAGACCATGCAAAATTGTAGGTGCCAGGCCCCGATGAAATCAATGTTGCAGTAAAATCATCTACACCAAGTCCGTCATCTGAACCGGTTGCATTAAAATCGTTCCACCGAATATATACGGTTGCTCCATTTGTTATTGACAATGATGAAATTGTTCCTGACTTTGAAGTTTTGTTTGCAGCAGCATTTCCATCCAAAGCACCAACTGTTCCTGTGGTAACTGGTGCAGTAAAATCCAATGCATCAAAATCTGTCCATGTTCCTGTTGTTAAACTTGTTGCATTAGTGCTGTATTGAAAATCCATTCTGTCAACTCTTGCAGTTGCACCTAATCTCCATTGTTCACCTGTGTATGAAATAGAAATTGAGGTAACAGTTGATCCCGTCGTGTTTGTAAATACTGCACCAATTGTTGGTATTAAACTACCTGATTGAAGACCGCCCAATGCACGATCACTATTTGAAGCGGCTCCAAAACTATAAGTATCGCCTGCAGTTCCGCTTCCGGTTCCTGCTGTATAAATAGTGTTAGCATTTGAACCTGATTCTGATAATAACCATCCCGAAGGAAAAGTAGATGATGTGCGCGATAAAGCAAGTGTATTAAAATTTTGTGTAACAATCTGTGTTGAAG
>JBKJNS010000492.1:0-6852 GCA_046593455.1 Chitinophagales bacterium
CTACAATGAACTCAACACTGCCGCCACCGATATCCATTATCAATGCCGGTCTTTCTTCAAGTTGTATTGACTGCTTTACTCCGTGATAGATGAGCTCTGCTTCTTCATCACCCGAAATTTTTCTTATTTCCATCGGGCAATTTTTTTTAAGTTCAACAATGAATAAATCACCATTAGAAGCATTGCGAATTGCCGCGGTTCCAAAACCAATTACACTGGCAACATTGAATTGATCAATCGTCTCTTTATATTTTTTTATTAATGTAATTCCCCTCTGAAAAGCCCGCTCACCAATAAATTCTATTCCGTCTTCAGCCAGCTTTACAAACTCTTCCTCTTTAAATAAAACAGTAAATGAATTATCAGCATTTACTTCTGCAATCAGCAGATTAAATGTGTTAGTTCCAAGATCGATTACAGCATACCGCTTATTCATACTCAAATTATTTCAATGCAAAGAAAAGCCTTTACTTTGAAGCAAAATTAATTGAGCATGAATAAATCATCAAGAAGAGATTTTATTAAAAAAGCTGGTACTATAAGTGTTTGCGCTTGCGCATTTGGTACGGCTTCCTTATTTTCCTCATGCAGTGTCGCTAAAGGAATTACAGGTACTGAATCGGCTGAGATGGTTACTATTCCTAAAAGTTCTTTTACAGAATCAAATTCTGTAAGCATCACCACTAAAAAATATTCAGAACCAATTTATGTTGCAAAACAAGCTGACGGAACCTATATCGCTCTTCTTATGTATTGCCCTCATAAAGGTTGTGAAGTAAAAGCAGGAACTGAAAAACTGGTTTGCCCTTGCCATGGTTCCGAATTTTCACTAACAGGTTCGTTGCTTAAAGGGCCTGCGAAAGAAGGACTCAAAAGTTTTATAGTGAATGAAGAAAAAGATTTGATTGCAGTGCATTTCAATTAATGAATCACAAACCCCGCCTCTTTGATTGGTTAATGCTGCTTTTGCTTGCATTAATTTGGGGCAGCTCATTTATTTTAATGAAGAAGGGGCTGGTTGCCTTTCGTGCCGAGCAGGTTGCGGCACTTCGAATAGTAATAACTGCATTGTCTCTTTTGCCTTTTGCAATTCTTCGATGGAACGAAGTTGATTTTTCGAAAAAGAAAACTATTTTAATTCAAGGCATGTTCGGCAATTTTATTCCTGCCTTTTTATTTACTGCAGCACAAGTTCACATTGATAGTTCGCAGGCCGGCATCCTCAATTCTCTTTCTCCTGTTTGGGTTTTTGTACTTGGTATCTTTTTCTTTCAATCATCTTACAGCCCAATAAAAATTGTTGGAATGGCAGTGGCGTTTGGAGGTTCTGTTGTTCTTATTTTATTACAGCCATCACATGGTACAACATCCAACACCCTTTATGGATTGTTGATAGTAGTTGCCACATTTTGCTATGGATTATCTGCAAATCTGCTCAAAGCAAATCTTAAAGGAGTAAGACCAATTACAATAACATCCATCTCATTCAACATTGTATTAATCCCTGCTGCAATATTTCTTTATTCAACAGATATCATCGAAACATTTAATGCAAACCCCGATGCACTTACTTCACTCCTCTATGTAGCCGCGCTTGCTGTATTCAGCTCTGCAATTGCATCCATTATCTTTAATAAACTCGTGCACAGCACCTCTGCACTATTCGCTGCATCGGTAACTTATTTAATGCCCATTGTTGCACTCTCATGGGGATTTTTAGCGGGCGAAACATTAAGCCCGGTAGATTTTATCGGCATGGCATTAATCTTCTTTGGTGTGTATTTGGTTGGGAAATGAAATTTCGCTTACCTCATCGCAATCATCGAAATCTCAACATTAACTCCCAGTGGCAACCCAACTACCGATACTGTTTCTCTTGCAGGAAAATCATTTTCGAAATAGGTGCTATAGACTTCATTCATTGGAGTAAAATTATTCATGTCGGTTAAGAAGATGGTTGTTTTTACCACGTTAGAAAAATCAATACCGGCAGCATCTAAAATTCCTTTAAGGTTTTCCATCACCTGTTTGGTTTCACTTTTAATATCTGCAGTTATTAGATTTCCGGTGGTGGGTTCTTTTGCAACCTGTCCCGAAATAAAAATCATGTTTCCGTTTTCAACACCCTGTGAATAAGGGCCAATGGGTTGCGGAGCATTTTGTGTAGTAATAATTTTTTTCATTGTTAAGTACTTTAAGTTTGTTGAATAGAAATCAGTTCGCGAAAATTAGGAATCTTTTTTTCTAATCATGAATTCATCAACTCAAAGCAATTGAACTTCGTGGTTACATTTGTTTTCAGGAAATAAAATTATAGTGAAGATTTACGCAATAGGAGACATTAAAAGAATTGAAGAGTTAAAACTGAAGATCGGTTTGGAGCACGAAATTGTTTTTTCGGGAAATGAAAATGATTTTGACAAAGCTCTTGCTCAAACTTGCGATGCGATTTTTGATTTGAATGCTGATGAAAGATTAAATGCCATTGAAGAATATTCTACACTAAGCGACAAGCTAATTGTTGTTTGCGCTGTAAAAAACCCGCTGGGAGAAATAATTTCTGAAAACAGAAATGCAAATGAGAATCATTTTGTTGGAATGAATTGCCTTCCAACTTTCGTCAATCGCCCATTGGCAGAAGTTTCTTTTCTAAATGAGGCAGGCAAAGAAGTTTTCAGCAAGTTTGCCGCTGAATTAAAATGGAATTGGAATCAGGTAAAAGATGAAACAGGAATGGTAACACCCCGCGTGATCTGCATGATCATCAACGAAGCTTGTTTTTGTTTTGATGAAGGCGTTGCTTCAATGGAAGATATTGACAAGGCAATGAAGTTGGGTACCAATTATCCATGGGGACCATTTGAATGGTGCGACAGAATAGGAATTAAAAACGTTTATGAAACATTGGAAGCAATTGGAAAAAACAGCAATGATGATCGCTATACAATTGCGCCGCTGCTGAAAACAAAATATTTAAAAAATGAAGCGTTTTACTTCTGAACTCATTGCTGCATGTTGTTAATTTATTCACCCAAAGATTCTGCCCGCCTTCAATATGTATTGCAATTATTTTTCAATGAGCTTATAAAAACTGAATTTCAATTTACCACCGATCAAAATGAATTTCTTTTATCACCACTTCCAAAACTAAATTACAGCAAGCAGAAATTTGGCAATGAATTTTATTTGTTTGCTCATGACTTGCTTTTTGAAAAAGGAATTTATAAGCAGGAAATTTCTGTTGGCGAATACAAAAGCGTAAAAACAATTTTTGCTCATTCAGAAATCAGCTCACTTCCATTCGATCCGCTTGCAGCTTCTTTCTATCTCGCATCACGCTATGAAGAATATCTACCATTTAAATCAGATGAACATGGGAGATTTCCTGATAAAGAAAGTTTGAATTACCGAACTGGTTTTCATGAAGTTCCGGTAATAAATCATTATGCAATTATTCTAAAAGAACTTTTACTCCAACACTATCCGCAACTGTCATTTGCGCAGCCTTCATTTCAATTTCAACTTACTTACGATATTGATTTTGCTTTCGCTTACCGCAATAAAGGATTGGTTAGAACAGTTGGCGGTTTTGCAAAATCATTATACACGCTAAGTGTTAAAGAGATTACAGAGCGAATAAATGTTTCGCTTGGAGTTAAAAAAGATCCGTTCGATACTTTTGATTTTCAAAATGCGGTGCATAAAAAATACAACTTAGAGGCAATTTACTTTTTTCTGCTGGGTGATTATGGAAAGTTTGATAAGAATATTTCTTCCTCTAATAAGGAGTTACAGGAATTGATAGCGAAAATTTCTAAAGTCAATGAAACAGGAATCCATTGCAGCTACGCCTCTAATTCATTTCCCGAAAAAATAAAAACAGAAAAAGCAAGGCTCGAAAAAATTATTGGCAAAAATATTTTCCGCAACCGCCAGCATTTTCTTAAACTCAGTTTTCCTTTCACTTATCAAAATCTTTTGGCGGGCGGAATTACTGAAGATTATACGATGGGTTATGCTGCTCTCTGCGGTTTTAGAGCGGGCATTGCTTCACCGTTTTTTTGGTACAATTTATTTAAGGAAGAAACTACATCGCTTCGCATTTTTCCTATGGCAGTTATGGATGCATCGCTTTTCTACTATCAAAAATTAAATGCAGCCGATGCTTTTTTAAAATCAAAACAATTGATTGAAGAAGTAAAAAAAGTGAATGGCTCTTTTCAGTTCCTTGCTCACAACGATTTATTGAGTGAAGAAAATGAATGGAAGGGCTGGCGCGAAAAGTTTGAAGCACTGCTTGCGCTTTCTTCCTGAAAAAATAATTTTCTGATTCTAAAAATATTTTACCTTTTGCCTCTGAATAAAAAATGAAGATGAACGTAATCAACCTCAGCCAAAACAATTCGTTGCTCAATCAGTTTGTGGCCGAAATAAGAGATGAGAAAATTCAGAAAGACAGAATGCGCTTTAGAAAAAACATGGAGCGCTGCGGTGAAATTCTGGCCATGGAAATCAGTAAAACCTTGGAGTATGAAAACAGAAATGTGATTACTCCGCTCGGAACTGCTGTAACTCAAATGCTTAAAGAACAACCTGTTGTGGGTGCAATCTTGCGCGCAGGGGTTATCCTTCATCAGGGAATGCTGAACTATTTTGACCAGGCTGATAACGCTTTTGTTTCGGCTTACAGAAAACACCATGCTGATGGCTCATTTGAAATTGCAATTGAATACCTCTCTTGTGCAACTTTAGAAAACAGAATATTAATTCTCGCCGATCCTATGCTTGCCACGGGCAAATCGATGGTAAAAACATTGCAACAGATTTTTGAAACAGGCAAACCGAAACATACTCATCTTGCATGCGTAATTGCAGCTCGGGCAGGAATTGAATTGGTAGCAGAAAACTTAAGCGACGTAACCATTTGGACTTGCGCAATTGATGAAGAATTAAACTCAAAATCTTACATAGTTCCGGGCCTTGGTGATGCGGGAGATCTGGCTTATGGAACCAAGATGCAATACTGAAAAAATAAATAATTAGCTGAATTCAAAAAAGAATTCTATTTTTAAATCCATATTTCAAATTGTATTAATGAACTTAACGTTTACAACGATGAAAAAAACACTACCAATTTTAATGCTGTTAGTATCCACAGTATTTTTTTCTAAGGCTCAGGATGTGCACTTTTCGCAATTCTATTATTCGCCAATGAGCTTTAATCCTGCACTCACCGGTTCAATGGATGGCACTTACAGAGTGGGAGGAATTTATAAAAATCAATGGTCGAGCATATCCTCACCATTCGTTTATTCTACCCCTTCGATTGCTTACGATATGAAGTTGTTTAGCGGAGGCACAAGCCCTAACTTTTTAGGAGTGGGTATCATGTTGCTCAATGATCGTTCGGGTGATGGAAACCTGAGAAATTTTACCGCAATGCTCTCGGCTTCATACCATCAGTCTCTTGATCGTGAAGGTAATTATCATATTGCAGTTGGGTTGCAAGGGGGTATTGTTCAAAAGAGTATTGACTTTGCAAAGCTGGATTTCGGTGATGAATTCACTGGTTTAGATTTTGGTGGCGTTACTTCTGAAAATTTCAAGTACTACCAAATCGGCTATGCAGATTTTTCTGCCGGTGCCGTTTTATATGGTGTGCCTTCAAAGTATGCACGCTTTCAAATTGGTGCAGCGGCATATCACCTAACCACACCTAATGAAACATTTTTTGAATCAAGCGACAACCAACTTGATATGCGCTATGTAGTACATGGCAGCATGGCTTTCGCTGCAAGCAGAAAATTCTACATTTTCCCTTTTGGTCAATATCAGTTTCAAAATAACGACAATGAATTTGTGATTGGTTCTAACTTCGGTTTCAACATTAATCCATCAACACGCAGCGCACCCGAAATTTTTTACATAGGCGCTTTCAGCAGAATTCGTTATGATATTATTCCAACTGTGGGAGTAATGATGAAGGGTTTTCAGGCAGGATTGGCTTATGATGTAAATACCTCTTCAGACCTTAACCCTGCTACAGGGGGCAAAGGCGGTTTTGAATTGGCACTTGCTTACATCGGTAACATTACACCGGCAAAACATTACAAGAAAGTTTTCTGTCCGCAGTTTTAATAATGATCTAAATAAAATTCAAAAGCCAATCACGTTACAGGATTGGCTTTTGTTTTAAAATGAAAAAAAATATTTCCATATTATTTTTGATTCTACTGGCAAGTTCACAGTATAATTCTGCGCAAATACCTAATGCCGATTTTGAATTTTGGACTGCAACTGACAGTTTTGATGTGCCATCAAATTGGGTTGTAAATAATTTTGGTTCACCAAATTCAAAAACTTATAAGGATGACGAATCATATTCGGGAGACTACTCAATTAATCTTGCTCAACCAGTTCGAACAAAACTTTTCGTGAACACAGGATTTCCAATTAGCTATCATCCACATGTATTGAATGGTTTTTATCGCGCTCATGTATTGGGTTGGGGTGACTCGTTAATGGTTAAGGTATTACTATACAATAATTATATTCCTATTGATTCAGGCACTTGGCTTTTTGATCAAATCTCAGTAATGGAATGGTCCCCACTTGTAGTTAATATCTCCAATAATTCTATAGTCGCTGATTCGGCAGCAATTTCATTGCAGTGCAATAAACATTCTGCAGCAGAAACATACATTAATCTATGGGTTGATCATCTGTTCTTTGATGATGATGATAATAGTGTTGTATCAATTTCAAATTCTTATTTGAATATTTTCCCTAACCCTGCATCAAGTGAAATTTATATTAATTCAAGTTTGCAATTAAGTAATCAATCTTTCATAA
>JBKJNS010000518.1:0-2635 GCA_046593455.1 Chitinophagales bacterium
TATTCCGTTTGCCGAAGTAATGAGTAGCTCAAATAAAATTTCAACTAATAAAAAAGTAGTATTCTATTGCAAGGTTGGAATGCGAAGCCACATAACAATACAAAGATTGCAAGAGAAATTCGGGATGAAAAATTTGTACAATCTCAAAGGTGGAATCAATGAGTTTGAGAAATCCACCATCATTCCTTCCAAAACAAATTAATTCTTCGCTGAACATTCTCTCTTATGTTCATGTAAAATAAATTGTAGTCACCGCGGTGATAAATTTTTGTGCGCAATAAAAATGCAAATGGAATATTTGGTTTGTGAACCCACAACATTCCTTCGTGAACCTGTGCATCGCAAAACTGCGGATAAATTTTATTGAATGGTTTAATTACGCCGCCTGCATTCAATGTATCTGAACAATAATTACCATTCAGCTCCCATGAAATCGGATTGGTGCAAACAGCATTTTGATAATTTGCCGCGGCATAATATTTAGGATAATAATCAGTTGCGAAAGTATTCCATGTGCAAAAGCAACCGGTATCATTTGAATCTATGCAGGGCGAAATAAACTTTATCGAATCTTTATTCACCGGCATACCAATCAGGTACACGGCAACCAATCTTTTTTTTAAATTTCCTTCCTTAAAAAAATCATTCAGCAATCGCTGTGCATGTGCAGTGCCCTGGCTGTGCGATGCAATAATAAATGGTCTTCCATTATTGTAATGATCAAGGTAATATTGAAATGCATTTTTAACGTCGCTGTATGCAACATCGAGTGATTGTGTTCTGTCAGATTTATATTTTGTAAGAAATGCCCGGTAGTGAGCTTGCCTGTAGCGCGGTGCGTAAATTTTGCAAGATCCATTAAACACACTTGCCTGATATAAAATAGTTGAGTAATCAGTTCTATGATTAAGATGAGAATCATTTATATCACCATTCCATTTGTATTTATTCTTTGGGCGATAGGTGAATGTTGTTGGATGAATGAAGAATACATCAACATCGGCTGTGGCCTGATTATTCTTAAGAGAAGAATTAGGAATTGAATCAGCAGGATCTTTTTTACTTGGCAATGAAGCCCATGAATTTGATAAACTATAATCGGGCACAGGTGGAATTGGACTTTCATCAAAGTGTAATTTGAAATTATAATGTTGCGCAGAAGATGAAATGGATGTTGTTAAAAATATGCTCAGCAAAAATATTCGGGTCATACTGGAGATGATAAAAAGTAGAATGGATTTTTTTTTGATACCCCGTCAACGGTTTTTTTCAACCCTGACGGCGGTTTCATTAGAATAAAAAATTATGCTGCTTTATTTTTAAAATGTTGAGGAAGGTAATATATACCTGCTAAACCCAATATAATTAAGAGAACCGCGATTATTTCTGCCTGCGATGGATGCAATCCTAAAAAACTATACTTGTTGTTAACTCTTATGAGTTCAATAGCGAATCTTTCAATTCCATTTAAGAAGAGGTAGATTGAAAAAAGTAAGCCCGGAATTTTTATTTTTTTTCTTATGCTCCACAAAAAAGCAAATATCAGCAATGAGAAAAATATTTCATAGAGCGGTGTAGGGTAAACAGGTTGCGCCAACTCATAACAAAACTTTCCAACACAATCTGCCATGCGCTCACCTTCCTGCGCAACATTATGCGGGTAAGTGAAAGCCCACGCCCAATCAGGAAAAATAAACCATGATGGTTTTGCATTTAGATTTACAATTCCCCAATCACCATCACCTGCAAGCTGACAACCGATTCTTCCAACACCATAAGCAAGTATTAAACCGGGTGCAACTGCATCAAGCATGTGAAGCAGCGACAATTTATTTTTGTTTGCGTACCATAATGTTGCAATAGCGCCAAATATTAATCCGCCATAAAAAGTTAATCCGCTGAATGAAAGTAAAGAACCAATTGGGTCGGCAAGAAATGAATCAATGTGTTCGAGGTTATCAAAAATTTTTGCGCCTAATAATCCAAAGAGCGCGGCGATAATAGTAATGTCGCCAACCATTTGATGCGGCTGAACAAGTATTGTTTTTTCTTCGGGCTTTGGTAATTTTTCTTTTTCCTTCTCTCTATATTTTAAGTACATCATCAATGCAGCCAGTGCAATGCCACCGTAAATATTTCCTCTGGCAGAAAGAATAAATGATTGAGGGTCTTCAACAAGATCGTGATAATGGAAAATCATTTCGGTTATCTTAAAGCCAAGTACAAATCCAATGATTCCATTCATCACCATATCAGAAATGCTTGCACGTTCACCTACCATAATCTTTTTAGGAACAGGGTGAAGCAAACCAAGTTTTTCTTTTCGTTTTACTTCCATAGTTAACGTCCATGCAGCAGCAAGAAAAGCAAGCGCCATCATAAACCCGAAACTCTGAATGGGCAGTGCCCAATTGGTTCCGAATAAATCATTAATAAGATCAGAGATGCTTGGGTACATGTTAAATGGGTGTGGTTAGAATTTGCAAGTGGAGAACATGGTGAGTTTATTAACAAACTGATTTTTCAGCAAAATATTCTGTTGGGATTATTTTATTTTCTGGAAAGGAAGAAAGAACGAAGTCACCTTCAATTTCATTCAAAACAATATCTGCAACACAGCCTTCAAGTGATTCTT
>JBKJNS010000088.1:0-3206 GCA_046593455.1 Chitinophagales bacterium
TGATGCAGAGATTATTTGACTTACACTTCCATGGTAGTAGCAATTATGAAATTCAACAGCACCATAAATATTTTTTATTTCATTTGATTTGATGAAAGGAAAAAGTTTTTCGAGATCAATTTTTCCATCCACAGAAAAGTCAATAAAAGGAGCATTGAAATTTTTTATCAAAAGACTGCCTCTTATATTTTGTTCGGCAATGGTTGCAGAAAAAGTTTTAAAATCAATTTGTGATGTTGATGCATTTTGGTTTTTCCCGTTCGTAAAACTTGCTGCCAGGTTAATTTTCTCAATTGCACTACTTGTCCCTTTCCTGCTAATGCTTCCATCCTGTAATTGAAATTCAGCAGTTATAATTGGATTGGCTGTGGCTGATTTTACACCCTCAATTTTTACCTGCGTTGTAATATTTCCATGAGCAGAAAATGTTGCTATTTGTTTCTTGTATTTCTCCGGCAGCAATTCAATGATGCCTGATAATTGCATTGCTGCGGAAGTAAATTCAAGATGGTATCGTTTGTTTTCATGCAACGGAGAAATGCTTCCTTTCAATTGAAATTCATTTCCTTCAATAGCAATTGTGGTATTTTGAAAGGTATAGATTTTCTTTTCCAGATCGCAATCAATGCTGCCATTGATTGCAATTTTTCTATTGGGGAAATAGGTTGCTCCTTCACTCTTTATAAAATCTGAAATCATATCTGATTTCAATTGTAGTGTAAATCTTTGTAAGCTAAAATCTCCGCTTAGCGTTGCGAGCTTTGTTTGAAATGAAGAATGCTGTTGCTGTTGTTCATCAAAATAACTCAGCTTAAAGTTTTTAAATTCTGCTTCAGTAATTTTCATATTAAAATTTGAAGATGAAGCAGTATCGCTTTTGAAAATTAAATAGTTCGCATTGCCTGCCGCATCAACTTTAATGCTTGCGTTACCGTTTTCTGCAGTTATCTTTTCAATTGTATAATTCTTGTGAAGCACATTCCAGATGTTAAAGAGCAACGAAATTTTTTTCGTTTCCAACAAATTATTCTTCTCAGGCAGCGATTCTTTGATCACCACATCATTAAATGTAATAGAGGCCGAAGGAAAATGATTGAACAATGAAAAGGTGATTGCACCATTCACTTTTACTTCAGTAGCAAGTTGTTTGTTGAGTTGAGAAATAACAAATGCTTTTACATCGCCGCTAAAAACCAAAGTGATCAGTTCGAGTGCAATGAATAGCAGCAGCAGAAATGTTGCAATTCCAATTCCGATTCTTAAGAAGATTTTTTTTGCTGACATCATTTATTGGATTGATAAATTTCCCGCAGATTTCGCAGATGAGCGCAGATTAAATTCAGCAGCGTTCTTTTGTTACTCCTGCAAGGAATATTTTCTCAAAAATAAAGTAGAGTAGAGCCAGCTTAAGTTTGATATACTAACAGTGAAAAGAGAAAGTGTACGAATAGAAGTTGAAACGCAATTGCGCGAAGATTATTTCTCCTGATAAAATTTTTCTGCTCTGTGCAAATCTTCAGCAGTGTCTATGGCAATGGTTTCATCATCGGTGATTGATGTTTGAATAACAAAACCATTCGCGAGCCATCGTAACTGTTCGAGTGATTCTGCTTTCTCCAATGCATTGTGTGGGAGCTTTACAATTTTCTCCAGCATTTCCTTCCTGTAACCATAAATGCCGATGTGTTTGTAAAACACTCCGAGATTTTGCCAGTAATTTTCCATGGCATTTCTCACATGCGGTATAGCTGAACGGCTGAAGTACATAGCTTCTTCTTTTTCATTCACCACCACCTTCACCACATTTGATTTAAACAGTTCTTCATTTTTTGTAATCTGTTTTCGAAGTGTGGCGATTTGTGTTTCTTGTTTGCTGAAACATTTACAAACCAATTCAATTTGCTGCGGCATTATAAATGGCTCATCACCTTGTATGTTGATCACCACATTAAAGTCACCTGCAATTTTTGCAATCGCTTCGGCGCATCTTTCAGTTCCAGTATCATGCGCATCGGAGGTGATCACCACGTTGCCGCCAAAACTTTTTACAGCAGATTCAATTCGCTCATCATCGGTTGCAACCACAATGTGATTGAGTGTTGCACATTTTTTTGCCTGCTCATACACCCGCTGTATCATGGGTTTGCCATGTATCAAAGCCAATGGTTTTCCCGGAAATCGGGAGGAGGCGTAGCGGGCGGGGATGATGCCGATGAACATTAAGGGTTTCGGGTTTTGAGTTTCGGGTTTCGGGTTCTTAAACTTTGATATTCCAACTGATGCAATTTAATACTCCGCCTTCATTTGCAATTTCATTGCAGTCAATTGTTTTGATTGTTTGTCCTGCAAAATGTTTTTGAAAAAGTTTTTCTGCCTCATCATCTTCTTTCATTCCAAAGGTAGGAATGATCACGACATTATTCATTTGCAGAAAGTTGATGTAGCCGCCATTCGCTTGCATGTAAGTTTTATTCTTGTAAGGATTGTAAGGAACCTCAATGCACTCAAGACTTGCGTTGTGTAATGCCATTCTGAAATTCATTTGAAATGTTTTATCATCTTTTGAATAATCGTTGATGAGAACAGTTTTATCATCAATGAAACGAACCATTCCATCAGCATGACCGGTGCAATCGTATTTATCTTTGGGAATGAAAAAAAGTTTATCAACCTGAAACAACTCCTTCAGTTTTTTGATCAACAGTTGTTCACTGAAGTTCGCATTGTCTTTGAAAACTTTATCGCACATAATCACACTACTATTTGAGCATGTTACATTGCCGCCATCAAGTATAATGTTTGATTTCTCCCGTGTGATTTCCATAGCATTGCAAATGCTGTCAACATCTGAAATTGTTTTGCGTCCCTTTATACTGTGCAAATAATCAGGATTGTAAACGAACTGCACAAATTTATTTTTCGCCACCTGCACCGGCATGTAATCAACCGCCCAAATATCTTTTGTGTTAGGAAGAAATTTAAAATTGATGCTGCAATCATTTAATACTTTTTCAAATTGCTTGAAAAAATTTGGATACTTGATTGGAAGACAATCGGCGAGGTAGAGGAGGTTGGTTTTGCTGTTGGGGATCATTACTTTTTTATTTTTTCATATTGCTTCATCAGGTACCCATGAATTGGTTTTGCAAAAAACTCTTTGAAATCATCAACGTTCATGATGTCACTCTTGTGGTTGTTGCAGAAGT
>JBKJNS010000123.1:0-5597 GCA_046593455.1 Chitinophagales bacterium
AAACGGCTCTTTTAATCTCTTTTATCGGACAACAGTGATTCTAAATAGCTTTATCATCTGCAAGGGCTTTTGTTTATGTGGCTGTTGCATCCACCCGAATTTTATACCCGAGTTTACGCATCATCTTTTCTGAGTCCTCCCAACTCAACCCAAATTCCCTCACATCAGCGAGTCCGAGTTTACCCAAAGATTCACGAAGGATTTTTTCTTCTCCTTCCCGAAAGTCAGATTCCATGATGGCATTCTCTGCCCAGTCAACCAATAAGGTGAGCGAGATTCTATTCTGAAGGTAGCTGAGTAATTTTTTTGCGACTTTATCTTTTGTGATTTCCATTGAGGCAACTATTTCCAGTCATCGGGGTGAATAGTTTCGCATGATGCTTCTATGAGACGGCGCATTTCATTTGCTTCTTCATCATTCCAGATTCCGGCAAAATCAAGAATACTTTTCTTTGAAGATGCATTTGAATTTTTTAATCGCGATTTTTTGAGCACATTTTCTAATGCATCCATTACACGCTCGTCATTAATTTTCATGTAATCATCAATGAAATTTTGTTTTCGATCGTGCAGTGACATGGTTTTTAATTCTTTTCAAAGTTATTAAACATTTTCTTTAAGGTCACAATTTGCAACCTTAAAGAAATGAGTTATTCTATCAAATCTTCTTCTTCAAAATTTCCACATTCAGTTTTTCTTTAGCACTTCCAATCTTCTCATTGCAAATAACAATACCCATTAAGCAACAGCCGTTTCAATTTTTTTCATCACCTCATCAGTGAGTAATGGAAGCACATCAAGCGCGGTTAAATTTTCTTTCAACTGCTCGGTTTTAGTTGCACCAAGAATCACCGTACTTACATTCGGGTTTTTTAAGCACCATGCAAGCGACATTTTTGCTAATGAAACTCCAAGATCATCGGCAATGGATTTAAGTTTTCTAACATTTGCGTAAGCGGCTTCATTGTTCAGCCATTTTTCTTTGAGCCACTTTAGATTATCAAGGTTCATTCTGGTATCATCAGGTTTTGTTTCTATATATTTCCCTGATAAAAAACCTGATGCAAGCGGCGACCAGATTGTTGTGCCCATTCCGTATTTTGTGTAGAGCGGAGCGTATTCAATTTCAAATCTTTCCCGGTGCAATAAATTGTATTGCGGCTGCTCCATGGGTGGTGCAAAAAGATGATGCTTCTCAGCTACTGCATGTGCTTCGGTAATTTGTTCCGCACTCCACTCACTGGTTCCCCAATACAAAATTTTTCCCTGCACGATAAGATTGTGCATCATCCAAACAGTTTCTTCAATTGCAGTTTCAGGATCGGGGCGGTGGCAGAAATAAAGATCGAGATATTCCACATTCAATCTCTTTAATGCCTGATGGCAAGCTTCAAAAACATGCTTGCGGTGCAAACCTTTTTGCAGCGGGCTTTCTTTCTTCCATCCAAAAAAAACTTTGCTCGATACACAATACGAATCACGATCCCACTTCATCTTCTTTAAAATTTTCCCCATCACTTTTTCACTCTTGCCACGTGCATACGCTTCGGCATTGTCGAAAAAATTAATTCCGTTATCATAGGCAATCTTCATCAACTTTTCAGCCACATCATCACCAATCTGGTTGCCGAATGTTACCCAAGAACCGAGTGACAATGCGCTCACCGGCAATCCTGTTTTACCTAACTTTCTGTATTCCATTTTCGAATAGTATTTTCACAAAGAAAATCAAAGACACGTAAATGAATGAAATAAAACATTCTTGCTTAACAAATCAATTACAATAATCAATGAATCAAAACATATTTTTACAGCAGTTAAAAATCAGGAAATGGATAGGAAAATTATTTTTATTCTCAGCACATTCTTTATTATCTCTTGCGGCAACAAGCCTGCTTTTGAAGTCGTTCGCATCGGGCAGTTAGAAGATTTGATCAAGAAAGGCGATATGAAAACTAATGCTACGTTGATGGATTATGATACCATAAAGCATTTGTATGCAATAGGATCTGTTACTGATTTAAAAGGATACATTCAAATTATTGATGGTAAACCTTACACATCTTCTGTTATCAATAATG
Source organism: Chitinophagales bacterium (assembly GCA_046593455.1). GTDB lineage: Bacteria > Bacteroidota > Bacteroidia > Chitinophagales > UBA10324 > JAJAYG01. The sequence continues at coordinate 2,082 of JBKJNS010000123.1, forward strand.
AAATCGCAATTGATTCATCTTTTAATATTAATGCTACGCTATTACTCTATTGTATAGTTGATGATTGGAAAGAAGTTGCTATTCCTGCAGAGGTAACAAACATGAAACAACTGCAGCAATTCATAGGAATGCAGGCTGATAAGTATAAAATTCCTAAAGATTGCGCTTCACCTTTTTTATTAAAAGGCATTACCCCCACAGGAACATGGAGGGTTGTTGATTGGGATAAAAATGATACTAAGATCACTTATAAAAAAACGATTCAGGCAGGTATCCACAATCAATTTAAGGATGAAGAAATAACAGCCATCGGCTTTTACTCAAAAGAAACTTATGAAGTGCTATCGCATAAAGACAATACCATTCACATGCACTTTGTAAACCACAACCACACCATTGCCGGTCACATAGATGATTTGACTTTGGATGGAAGAATGAAATTGTTTCTCCCGAAAAAGATAGGGGAATAAATAAAGAGCGTGTCGTGATAAAAAAAGAAGCGCAAGATTTTCAAGCGCTTCTTTTTTTTGTGAGGTCAGAAGCGGAATCGAACCGCTCTGGGAGCTTTTGCAGAGCTCAGCCTAACCTCTCGGCCATCTGACCTTTTTAATTGCGCAGCAAATCTAATCGTAATTTTGAAATTGCAGTTAACTGCTTGCTGTCAAAATTTTTCTTATGTTCGATGTCAGAAAAAATATTTTAAAAACGTGAAATGAAATCCAGATGAGTTTTACTTTTTCCAAACATGCACTTGAGCAAATGAATGAAAGAGGAATTTCTAAGGAACTGGTTACTGAAATTCTTAATGATCCCCTGGAAATACTTACTGAGGAAAGTAATTCAATTTACCAGGGATTAACTTTAGAAAACAACAAGTGCTACTGAAGCCGTATCTTCGTAAATACAAAAGCAGAACATAATAGCATTTTTACTGTTTACAAAACTTCTAAAATTAAAAAGTACCATGAAGGTTAAGTATGATAAAGAAGTAGATGTGCTTTACATCAAACTCAGCGATGAGCCGATCGCAGAAAGCGATCAGGAGAAGCCCGGAATCATCATTGATTATTCCGCTGCTCAGCAAATTGTTGGAATTGAAATATTAAATGCTTCCTCAAAAATGCCTTCACCAATTAAAGTTGAATATGAAGTTGCATAGTTGCAGTTGAATAATTTATGCTGAAACGTTTTTATTAAAAAGATTATACGCTGCGATTTAATTCCCTCATCAATTTTCCTTAGGTTCGAAGGCAGAAAAAATATTTTTTCAAACTACATGAAATATCTCTGTGTTCTGTTGATGATTCTTTTTTCGTTTTGTGTGAAGGCACAAAATAGAAATATTATCTGGATGCTTGGTTACCAACCAGTTTATAAAGATTGTGGTCTAAGTTTTAGCTCTGCTACAGTGGACACTTTTTCAGTTTGGAAGAACTTAGAATTCTTTATTACCGATGCGAGCATTTGCGACACGTTAGGCAATCTTCTATTTTACACGAACGGAACTTACATTGCCAACAAAAATCACGATACACTTTACAATTCAAAAGATTTTAATTCCGGGTATCTAACTGATGTGTACTATGAGGGTACAGGTTTAGGTATTGCTCAGGGCACTCTTGTTCTTCCAATACCGGATATCGACAGTTCTTACTATGTTTTTTATGAATCTGCTGAAAAAATTTATCCCTCATCCGGATATGATGTTGAGCCCCTTGATTTACGGTATAGCGTCATCAAGATGACGCTGGATAATGGATTAGGAGGGATTGAAATTCAAAGCAAGAAAGTTCCTATTGTAATTGATACACTTTGTGCCGGAAGAATTACAGCATGTAAGCATGCGAATGGCAGAGATTGGTGGTTGATTGTAAGAAAATATCTTTCTAACAAATACTATAAGCTACTTGTAACACCCGATACAATTACTGTTTCCGAACAAAGTATTGGTTTTACCTTCAGTAAAAACGATGCATTAGGTATGGCTGTATTCTCCCCGCAGGGAGATTTGTATGCTCATCTGAATAATGACGATACCTTGCAAATCATGAAATTTAATAGGTGTACTGGAGAATTCAGTGATCCGGTTATGATAGAAGATATGGATACCGTATGGACACATGGCTGCGCTTTTTCACCTTCTGGTCGGTTCTTGTATGTTGCCTCTTACCTACATGTCTTTCAGTTCGATATGCTTGCAGCCGATATTGCCTCTTCAAAACAAGTGGCGGCTGCATACGCTGATACTGTGGTTGGGTTTCCGCGATGGTTTGGACTAATGCAATTAGCCCCGGATAATAAAATCTATGTTTCAACTTATGGTGGAAATACTTTTTTGCATGTGATAGATTCACCAGACAGTTTAGGATTAGCGTGCAATGTGATTCAAAGCGGTGTGGTGTTACCTTCTTATAACTCATTGAGTTTACCAAACTTCCCAAATTATGATTTGGGTCCCCTGATCGGCTCTGCCTGCGACACGCTTTTCCTTTCTACACAAACACAACCCTCACAACCAACCTTCACCTTCACCCCCAACCCATCTTCAGATAACATCAACGTTGTTTATGCATTTGATAAAAATGCAACGCTCACCATCACCAATGCTGTTGGCAGCATTGTAAAGCAACTCACGATCTACTCTTATTTTAAAAACAGAATCATCTACACCAATGAGCTGCCTGCAGGAGTTTACCTTGTTACAATAACCAATGGCGAGAATAGGATTTCGAAGAAGCTGGTGGTGGCGAGGTAACAACTCACACACAGTTCCTGTCATTCCGAGGCACGAGGAATCTAATGGAAAAGAAAAACAGATTCCTCGTGCCTCGGAAAGACAGACTCGCGAGAGAAAAACTAGTGTAAGAAAAAACGTATTACCATCATCAATGGTGAGCATAAAATTTCAAAGAAGTTAATTGTTGCGCGGTAACAACTCACACACATTTCATGTCATGCTGAGTTTATCGAAGCAGTTTATATGATGCTCCGATAAACTCAGCTTGACAAAGTCGTGATGGAAAATTAACCCCTCGCCTCTCCATCACCATCTTCTTACTAACTCTTTTTTCCAGAGGTAAACTACTAAAGACATGAGCAAGAAAATGATGGTGTAAAAAAAGTTTTTCCTCACAAACAAAATTTATTTTTTATTTTTCCTTCCACAAAAAAAACACTCTTATGGATGACCAAAAAGAAAACCACTTAGGGCGCGGACAAAAAGTTGCACTCTTTATTGATGATCACCTCGCTGATCTAACTTCAACACCGCTTATAGCAAGCGATCTTAAACCTGATCTTGACGACATTATCGCTAAAATTTTGCTCGACGATGCACAAGCCACGCAGGATGATACCGGCTACACCGAGCAGAAGCAAACTTTCCGCGATGCGCTCGACACTTCAACCATCAAATTTTCTGATGCACTGGTTTCGTATGCCGATGACACTAATGATTTCGTTCTCCTGCACATGGCTGAGTTTCCGCCTTCAACCATCAAAGCATTTCGCGATAAC
>JBKJNS010000343.1:0-4497 GCA_046593455.1 Chitinophagales bacterium
GCCCTCAGGAAAACCTTGCCCGCTTATGCTTTGGCTGTTTGATTGTGATTCCTGTAAGCTGAAACCACCAACCACATTTACATGGTGATCGCCTGATTTTTTATCATAGGTTAAAATATTTTCACCCAGCCAAATGAGTTGATTAAAATTTCCGTCGGTTGCTTTGCCTCCAACATTTTCTGCATCAACTGTGAGCGGAGAGAAATATTGATTGTCGGTTAAGTAGGTATAATCAGCAGACCATGAACTTTTGAACGCAAAATTTTTCGCAAATTTTATTTGACCGAAAACAGTACCAAGCAGACGATATGTATTTGTGTATCCAATAATTTCATGCGCCGATTTTACCGGATTATCAGAGAGCCAGCTCGCCTGGTATTGTGTAAAGTCGCTGTAAGTTCCGTCTTCATTATACACCGGCATCAATGGCGATGCGCCAATTGCGTTGGTAACAATTCCGGTGTACACATCATCATTAAAACTTCTTCTGTTGCGTGAATAGGTGATGGAAAGATTTGTTCCGAAAGAAATATGATCATTGATTTCATGATCAAAATTTAATCTTGTGTTAAACCGTTTGTAATAAGATTCAATCACAGTTCCCTGCTGATCGAAATAAGAAGTGCCGAAAAAGAATTTTGTTTTTTCACTTCCGCCACGCATAGAAAAATCAACATCATTGATGGGTGCTGCCCGAAAAATTTCATTCATCCAATCTGTATTCACTCCTGTATGCCATGTATCGGGCAATGGATTGGTAAGTACAGCAGGATTAAAATCGGGGCCGAAAGCCAGGTTATCATTATTGTAAACATTTAAATCATTTTGGCGGGCTTCTTCTTCCAATGCAACAAACTGATCTGAGTTTAAAAAATGAATGGGATGCAAAACACTTTGCACGCCCGTGTAATAATTTAAACTGAATTTAGTTTTTCCTGCTTGTCCGCGCTTGGTAGTAATAAGCACCACACCATTTGCAGCACGTGCGCCATAGATTGCTGTTGACGATGCATCCTTTAAAATTTCTACCGATGCAATATCATCAGGGTTAATATCACTTATCGAAGAAATAGATTGACCGCTTCCGGTAACATTTCCCTGTGTATCGTAAGAAGTTGCAATCGCAGAGTTGCTTTCACTAATAAGCGGAATTCCATCCACCACATAAAGCGGATTACTTAAGCCGCGAATGCTTACGAGCAATGAAGCACCCGGTGTACCTGATGCATTAACTACGTTGATGCCTGAAACTTTTCCCTGTATGCTCGATGCAACATTTGAAACGGGCTGATCTTCAATCTTATCACCTTTAATGGAGGAGATGGCACCAATTACATCGCTCTTGCGCTGCACGCCATAACCCACCACAATCACTTCTTCCAATTCACGATCGGCACCCATTGCTACTTTTAAAAACATATTTCCTACAGAGAACGCAACTTCTTTATCTGTGTAGCCGACGTAAGAAAAAATTAATGCGCCTGAAGTTTCAGGGACTTTTAAATTAAATTCTCCTTCTTCATCAGTGATGGTTCCCACAGTTGCATCGCTCTTAAGCCGCACGGTTGCGCCAATGAGTTCAACATTATTTGCATCTGTTACTTTACCTGTTACAGTATAGCTCTGTGAAAATGATTGTGTGGTAATGAAAAGCAAAACAAAAATTGAAAGATTTGTAATGATTATTCTCTTCATAAAATTAAGTTTAGTATTAGGTTTAGAAATTCAATTTCAATTTAACCGAAACGAAGGTGATGCATTATTTTAAATTATCAAATTGTAGGATGTATTTATTTTTATATTCGTCATTGCATCATAAATTTTTAAAACATGAAAAATAAATCTGCTGATAATCCTTTGCACTCGGGAAACGAGCACATTGCGCAAGAAGAGGAAAGCGACATTAAAAAAATTATTGAGGTTTTTAAAAAAACACTTCCTAAGTATTATTCCACAGCTACAGTAAAGCGAATGTTTCATCCAAAAACACACGGGCTTCTTAAAGCAAGCTTTATTGTCAGAGAAGATTTGGAAGAAGAATACAGAACGGGTTTGTTTCAACCGGGTGTTGAATATCCAATGTGGTGTCGCTTATCCAATGCGAAAAAAAAACCTTCACCCGATGCTAACAAAGACATGCGGGGAATGGCTTTAAAATTATTTGAAGTTAAAGGCGAAAAACTTTTGGAGCATGATAGAAATGCAGTAACGCAGGATTTTTTATTGATCACTTCAAAAACATTGCAAACACGTTCGGTAAAAGATTTTCAAAAATCTTTAACTGCACTTATGAGCGGCGGAATAAAATTGCTTTTGTATGTGATCACCCATCCTGCAGTTGCAGTGCGTTCGATAAAACAAATTTCAAAATGTAGTAACCTGTTAGAAGAATCTTTTTACAGCACCACTCCATTTCGTTTTGGCTCAGGAAATCGGGTTGTTAAATATGCAGTTCTTCCGCAGAAGAAGATTGAAAGTGTGTTTCCAAAAAAGCCAAAAGAAAATTTTCTTCAAACACAGTTAGCTGATGACCTTGCTGCCTCCGATTTTTATTTCGACTTCATGGTTCAGTTTCAGGAAGTGCCCGAAGCAATGCCAATCGAAGACCCTACCGTTGAATGGAAATCTTCATTTATAAAATTAGCAACTATAAAAATTCCTAAACAAAATTTTCTTTCGCCGAAGCAAAATGAATATGTTGAAACACTTTCATTTACTCCATGGCATTGTATTAAAGATCACGAACCTATTGGCGGAGTTAACAGAGCACGCAAAGCTGTTTACATTGCTTTATCTGAATTCAGGCACAAACTAAATGGCATACAGGAAACAGAACCAGCCTCGCTTGTTTCTTTTGAATAGTTTTATTCGGAAATAATTAATACTTAATTATTTTTGATGGATAACCTGCTTACCCAAATGAAAAATAATTTAAAGTACATCGGTCAAGGCGGCATAACAGTAATTACAGAAATTGATCCATCGCAAAACATTAATGAGCTGTATGTTTTACTCAATCACATTGGTGACAACATCAACACCACTCCCGTGGTAGATTTTAGCTTAATGAAAAGCATGCACTTTTGCCGGTGGTTTATTATTGAAGGATTAACAGATGCATCGGGCAATGCATTTCCAAATAGTCTTGTTTACGCAGCTTATTACGATGGTAGTGAAGATGATCATTTGAATGAACTGCTCGACAATTGCAAATCAACCATTGATCTTATTTATGGTTACTGTAAGGGTTACCCAACTGCAACACAAAACCGAAATGATGTAATTCAGTATTTTAAAAAGCATGTTAGCAAAAATCAACTGATGTGGCCTGCATTAAGAGGTGGCACAGTAGAGCAGATTACCGGCGAACAAAACTTAAGAGATGCAATAGAACTGCATCTGCAAACACTCGTCTCTTCGGGTAAATTGGCATCACTAAAAGCTGAAGAAATAAAAAATGACATTGTGAATTTTGTTAAAGCAGATGTAAAATTAAATTGGGCTTTGCAACAACGTGCTAAACCTTCGTTCGGCTGGAAGTTTAAATATTACGGAAAACTTGCGAGTAAACTTTTACTCATCTTTCTGTTACTACCAGTGATTTTATTTTTCTTTATTCCTGTTTGGGTTTTATTGATATCGCGCATCTTTGAAAAAAGAGATGATAGAAACCGAAAGCAAATTGTGCGTACAAAAAAAATTACTGATTTGCTCGATAAAGAAGACAGAGTATTTATGAATCAGCTTACGATTTATGGAAGTATTAAAAAACCATATTGGTACCGACTAACAACGCTAAGAATCGGGTTATGGGTTTTTTCTTTAAACGGAACTTATCGTTCAACCAAAGGACAACTCAGTGGAATAGAAACCATTCATTTCGCAAACTGGAGTTTATTTAACAAGGGAAAAAATGTAATGTTCTTAAGTAACTACGATGGTGCATGGCAAGTTTATTTGAGTGAATTTATTGATCACTCGGCAATGGCTATGAATCTCACTTTCGGTACCACAGCCAACTATCCACAAACACACCGGCTTTTATGGAAAGGTGCATTTGATGAACTCGCTTTTAAAACAGTAGTGCGCAACAATCAGTACCCATCGCAGGTTTTTTACAGCACTTACCCATACGTCACCATAAAAAATATTTTGAATAATTCTAAAATCAGGAAAGGGCTTGATGGAAGTTCAACCGAAAGCACCACAGATTGGTTAAAAAGACTTTAATAAATTTGACTATGAAAGAAAAAGCAACAGAACAATTAGCAGAAAAAGTAGAATTGGAAGATGTGCAAGGCATCATCATAAAAGGTTTTAGCCGGCTCGAAGCCGCGAAATATGTATTGCTAAAGATTAAAGATTCTGCTAAAACTAAGCAATGGCTTGCAGCACAAATTCCATCAATTACACCCGCCAGCGTTTCAACCAAAAATATTTCTAGTGCTTTCAATGTTGCACTAACATACAGCGCAATAAAAAAGTTGGGAGCAGCTG
>JBKJNS010000046.1:0-4626 GCA_046593455.1 Chitinophagales bacterium
GCGCATAATGCTTTGGGGCATTCAACTGTTGCTACACCAGAGTATGAAGTTCCCTTATAATCTATATAATCATTCAAAGCTAATTCATTTTTTATCAGGTTACTATTTGTAGAAAAACTTACATACAACCCAGTGTTAGCAGAGATAAATGGACCATATCCATTGAAGGGGTCGTACTGAAGACAGCCATTGTTAGGACAGTTGCTACAAGTTGAATGAAGATATTGCGGTGGACCATACCATTCTTCATTTGTGCCACCTAAGTATGTTGCATAGTTAAGTGAAACCGTAGTGCCATTATCTTTTAAGAGAGCGAGGAAAGCATCTCTGCAACCCGACAAACTCGATTTTATTTTGTCGGTGCCTGTGTATTGACTAATAAATCCGGTTGAGCTTGCTGTTACCCCAGCTATTGCAACACCAGTAAACGCATAGCCATCATTGTACCATTTAAGTCCGTTAGGATAGTCAGCACCAGCACCGCCAAAATAAGTACTCCAGATTGGGCTTCCATCAATAGCATTAAGTTTTATTATGTAACAATCTTCTACATTGGGTGGACTATTGTTACTTGTTTGAAATGAACCAATGGTACCTAAAGTAGTGCTTGTTGAGGTCGTCCAAAAATCTGCATATACATAAGTTGCTACGCCCGCAGCATTTTTTTGAATATCCACCTGTCGCCCTTTGTCATTTTTGTCACCCCCAACATAAGTACTCCAATTTGGCTTGTATCCTGGTAATGAATTATCCCATGCCCATTTTGCAACAAACCCATCATCGCCGCCGCCATATAATGATTGGAAAATATTTATCCCGAACGCAATCCCCCCTTGCCCATTACTTGTTGGGCTTTGCGTTGTGCCACACAAATATAGATTGGGTTCTCCGGTAGTTGGTGTATCAAATACAATTCCTCTTAAACGATCTTGACCTGAGGGTGTTAAATCTAAATTAACATTATAGTAAGTAAAATATTTCAACGTGCTAAGGCATTTATCAAAAGCAGCAATAAAAGCATCTTGTCCATTACCATTCACCATATTATCCCATACAGTTACAGCTCCGGTAAATACACTTTCTGTATAACCTACGGCATACACATCATGTGATGTACCCGGTTTTACAGCCAGTCCCATAATAATGTCCTTACTCTCGCCTGTTCCTAATGTTCCTCCAAAGTAAGTCCAAGCTTTTATGTTGCCGGTTGATGCATCAAGTTTCGCAATAAATGCATCCCATGAATCTTGCCTTGTTGATTGGTATGGTGCAGTAGTACATGTGCTGCACCATGCAGGTGGAGTAGTTAATGGAAAAGTAGATGCCATGAGCATATTGCCGGCAACGTAGATATAAGTATTGGCTCCATCATGATCAATTGCCAGGCAATAGCCCCAATCATACTTATCACAAGGTTTGTTAGGGTCATTATTATTACACGTTCCTGACGCATCGCTGCCTAAAAACTTAAGCCAATTCTTTGTCACGATACCAAAACTTACAGTGAATTTAGCAACAAAGACATCACCGTTTCCTATAGGAGGATTTGTTGAGCAGTAGAATGTATTAACTCCACTGCTGCTATAGCCCACTGCATAAATGTAGGTGCTGCTGCCCACCTGTTCAGTTACAATCTGCTCAATAAATTCATCACCTGTTAGTAAAGGGCTATTATTCAAATAAATTCCCCAATCCACTGATCTCTGCGCTACCGAATTAAATGACAACAGCAATAAAAGAAAAATTGCAAATGAAAATCTCTTGAGTAATGGCAAGGCATGGTTAATTGGTTTCATAATTAAGATGGGTTGAAGTGAGTTGAATAATTTATTCTCTTGCATGAAAAGTAAGAAACTTTATTAATTAATTTTCATAAAATAATCTTTGCTTCTCATTATCCAACAGAAATTATTTTTTTATATCCTATTAACTTGCCTAATTTCGTCTTGATTAAATCTTCGTACAATATGAAAAAAACAATATTCCAGTTAATCTTTTTACCCTTTCAAATCTTATCCCTTTCTCAATTACTTGTAGCTCAAAATCCGCTGATAAAACAATTTGATTACCGTTATGGGGGAGTGGCCTCTGAAATATTATATAATATAGAATCAACATCCGATAATGGAGTCGTTCTTGCAGGATGGTCAGATTCATTTATCGGCGGGGATAAAACACAAAATACCTGGGGCAGTTATGATTATTGGGTCATTAAAATTGATTCTGGAGGTGCCAAAATATGGGATAAAGATTTTGGTGGAACGGCAGCTAATCACCTTTTTGATCTTAGGCAATCTTTTGATGATGGTTATATCTTAGGCGGAAACTCCAATTCACAAATAGGCGGTGATAAAACACAAAACACATGGGGCGGTATCAATGATGTTGATTTCTGGATTGTAAAAATTGATTCACTTGGCAACAAACAATGGGATAAAGATTTCGGGACAACAGTACTGGATGAACTTGCGAGCATCAGCCAAACCGCTGATGGCGGATACATTCTTGGTGGCACTACAGCAGCGGGCATCAGCGGAGATAAAACACAAAATACATGGGGCGCAGAAGATTACTGGATTATTAAAATTGATTCGCTTGGTAATAAACAGTGGGATAAAGATTTCGGTACTGCCAATCAGGATTATCTGCGCTGTGTATCTCAAACACCTGATGGCGGCTACCTGATTGGTGGAAACACTGATGCCGGAATTAGCGGAGATAAAACACAAAACTCAAAAGGGCTAACAGATTACTGGATCATTAAAACAGATTCATTAGGCAATAAAGAATGGGACAGGGGTTTTGGCGGTAATGATCAGGATTATTTTTCTTGGCTCGATGTAACAACTGATGGTGGTTTTATAATTGGCGGAAGTTCCTACTCCCAAATCAGCGGTGACAAATCACAAAATAGCTGGGGTTACATCCTTAATGGTTATACGAATGATGGTGATTTTTGGATCCTGAAATTGGATGCAGCAGGCAATAAATTATGGGATAAAGATTTGGGTGGTGATGGCGGCGATTACCTCTCCCGGTTTTCTGTAACTGCTGATGACGGCTATTTGCTTTCCGGTGTATCGAGTTCGGACATCGGCGGTGATAAAACAGAAGTCAATTATGGATCCGTTGAAATGTGGATGCTCAAACTCAATTTTTTTGGCAACAAGCAGTGGGATAAAACAGCACGAACAGGAACATGCTATTCCTATACACAAACCGCATTTGCTGTGCAGACCAAAAGCGGCTGTTATGTAATGGCTGAGAATCTCGACTTCGATATCGGCGGTGATAAAACACAAAACAACTGGGGAAACACGAGCGAAGATTTTTGGAGTATTAAATTTTGCGATACCACTATCGCCTCGCCAATCATTTCCGTCGATCAAACTCTCTGCGAAAAATTCTGCACTTCTTTTTACGATCAGAGTACCAACAATCCAATAGCATGGCAATGGTCTTTCCAGGGTGGTGTTCCTTCCTTTTCTACTGCTAAAAATCCAACAAATATTTGTTACTACACTCCCGGAGTTTATGATGTAACACTTATTACCACCAATGCAAACGGAAATGATACAGTTACACTCACAAATTACATAACGGTAAATGCTACACCTGCAATACCCACCATCACGCAAAACGATTACACGCTTACCTGCTCACCTGCTTCGCAATATCAGTGGCAACTAAATGCAGTTAATATTTCTGGTGCAACCGATCAATCGTATGCTGTATTGCAATCAGGTTTATATACAGTGATTGTAGGCGATACAAACGAATGTGTGAACGCTTCTTCGCTCTATGTTTTGATTGATGGAATTATGGAAAGTAATAACAGCGAAAAGTTTTTCATTTTTCCCAATCCTTCACGCGGGATATTTTTTATTCAGTGGCAAGTTGCATTAAGTAATACGCCGGTTACAATTGAAGTAGTGAATGCGCTTGGTAAAATTATTTTTTCAAAAACAGAAATAATTCCCTCTGCTTCTCTCACTGAAAAAATAGAATTGCAAAATGATAGACCGGGGATTTATGTTGCAGAAATAAGTTCTGTAAATGGAGTAGAAAGAAAAATGATTTTGATTGAGTGATTGAATCCTTTGCAAAACCGCACCTTTAAATTTGAAATGTCAAACTTCAAACTTCAAGGAAATTTTAAGCATCAAATAAAAAATTACAAATTCGCAACAAATGAAGTGGTTTTTGAAATTTAAACCTTCGAGCTTACTTGCTCCGAAGGAATCCCTATGGGAAAGTTTGAAGTTTTGAAGTTTGTCCCGAAACATCGGGATCAAAAGCAACTAATCGGGTTTTGTAAAGAGTTCGAATCACTTCACGAAAAATATTTCGCCACCATCGGCATTCTCCTCCCCGATCCAAATGATTTTATAGAAACCCGCAATACAGGAGGTGCCTGATGTCGCTTATGTTCATTGGCGTTCACCATTTTTAATATCCTCTCCACCAAAGATTTTTCAAAGCCCAATTTTTTTATTTCTGCAGCACCCAATCTTTCTTCAACATAATGAAAAAGGATTTTATCGAGCACTTCATATTCGGGTAATGAATCAGCATCTTTTTGATTGGGGCGCAGTTCGGCTGAAGGTGGTTTACTTATAATGTTGT
>JBKJNS010000430.1:0-3519 GCA_046593455.1 Chitinophagales bacterium
TGCTGGTGATCAATGGGGCAATCACATTTCTTGGCTTAATTTTCATTTCAAAGAAGAATGAATTTTACCTTAGCACCTAATTCAAAGATGATGCATCAAAAATTTTTGATCCTTCAAATATTAATTGCTTCTGTTTGCTATAAGAATGTGTTTGCTCAGGCACCAAAGTTTCGAAGTCCCCTGGATATTCCACTTTTGTTATCAGCAAATTTTGGCGAAGTACGCACCGATCATTTTCATACCGGATACGATATTAAAACCAATGGTAAAACAGGTTATAAAGTTTATGCTGCTGCCTATGGTTATGTTTCAAGAATAAAAGTTTCGGCAGGTGGTTTTGGAAATGTGCTCTACCTCACCCATCCCAATGGTTACATGACGGTGTATGCACACCTCGATCATTTTAATGAAGCCATTGCAAAATTTGTTAAAGATCAGCAGTATGCAAAGCAGAGTTTCGAAATTGAATTATTCCCCGATGCACAAAAATTTGCAGTAAAAAAAGGCGACTTAATTGCCATCTCAGGAAATTCGGGTAACAGTGGCGGGCCACATCTTCATTTCGAAATACGCGATGCAAGCGGTGAAACATTTCCACTAAATCCAAAAGATTTTATAGAGGTTGATGACAGAATTCCGCCTGTGCTAAAGGCGCTTTATGTTTATCCGCAGGGCAAATATTATAATGAAGCAGCTGAAGCTTCTGGCATCATTCAATCGGGTGGCGTTTATAAATTGAAAAGTGATTCCATCATTATCAATCACTCTTCAATTGGCTTTGGGCTCGAAGCAGAAGATAAAATGAATGAATCGGAAAGCGATCTTGGATTGTATAAGGTCGAAGCAGCTCTTGATGGCGAAATTGTTTTCTCTATGAAACTTGACCGCCTTAATTTTTTAAACAACCGCTATGTAAATGCTCACATTGATTACAAGCAATGGAAAGAAACCAACACTGCGATACAAAAAACATTTATACTTCCAGGTGATAAGAATACCATCTATGCATCTTCTGAAAACAAAGGCATCATTAATTTTAAAGATACGCTAACTCACCGCATTCGAATTTCGGCAAGTGATGCAAGCGGCAATATTTCAGTATTGAATTTTAAAATAAAATATTCGGGTAAAGAGAAAAAAGAACCTGCCCCTCAAAAGACTGCAGTAAAGTTTAGCTACAATCAAATAAACAGTTTTGCAAATGATAGTGTTAAACTTTCAATTCCTGTGGGCGTGTTGTATGAAGATTTTTATTTTCATTACAACAAAACAATGTCAGTTGCAAAATTTTTAAGCCCCATACATTCCCTTCACAATCCCTATACACCACTTCACAGTGCTGCTGATCTTGCCATTCTTCCTTACCCTATAAAATCAAATTTAAAAAGTAAAGCAGTAATTGTTTTTAGAAATGAAAATGGAAAAATCAGCAGCAAGACTTCGCAATGGGATGGCAATTGGATCACTGCAAAAATCAGAGACATGGGTGATTATTCTGTAATGGTTGACACCGTTGCACCTTCAATTATTCCTTATGGGATTAAACAAAACCAACTCATTACGCGTGATGATTTGCGGTTTACCGTTTCGGATAATCTCACAGGTGTTACCAATTATAAAGCAACGCTCGATGGCAAATGGATCTTAATGGCTTATGATGCAAAAAATGATCGCATGATCGTTGAATTGGATGAAGCAATTTCTACAGGCGAACATAGCTTGAAAATTACCGTTAGCGATCAGGTAAATAATGAAAATACATTTACCTATAAATTTAAAAAATAACAAAACATGCTCAACGAAGGAGATAAAGCCCCAGCATTTAAAGCAAAAGATCAAACCGGGAAAATAGTTTCTCTAAAAGATTTTTTAGGGAAGAAAGTAATTTTGTATTTCTATCCCGAAGATGATACTCCCACATGCACAATCGAAGCTTGTAACCTGCGCGATAATTTTGCTTTACTAAAAAAAGAAGGATTTGTTATTGTTGGAGTAAGTCCCCAGAATGAAAAACTTCACAAGAAATTTCAAACAAAATTTAATCTCCCGTTTCAACTGCTGGCTGATACCGATAGAAAAATTATCGATGCCTATGGTCTATGGGCGCAAAAGAAAATGTTTGGGCACGAATACATGGGCGTGCTGCGCCAAACTTTTATTATTAATGAGAAAGGAAAGATTGCAAAAATTTTCAGGAAGGTGCATTCGAAAAATCATGCGCAGGAAATTCTTGACAGCTATTTAAAAATCACTAATTCAGATAACAGAGTACGCATTTAGTTTGTGGTTTATCGTAGGCCATAATTTTGTGAACGGATTTTTAACATCTATTTTTATCCCCTAAAATAAATAAGAATGAGTTTCAGAAATTCTACCATTGCAGCTATACTTTTAATTTTAACAATCGTTTTTAGTTATTCCGATGTTTTTACAAATGAAGTTCAACCTGTGGCAGCAAGAACGGGTGCACCTTCAGAAACTACCTGTGGTACAAGCACTTGCCACAACACAACACCAAATACATTCACAGGAAATGTGACAATTACTTTTTCCGATCCAAATCTCAAATATATTCCTGGTGATACCTATGATGTAACGGTAACTGTTAGCGAGATAAACATTACCGAATGGGGTTTCGAACTTACTGCATTAGATGAGGCGAATGCTCTTACACCCGGAACTTTTTTAGCTGAGAAAAATGGTGTGGTTACTTCATCACCCATCAGCGGAACATTCCCTAACAGAAAATACCGTGCTCACAAAAATGCCGACGGAAATAATACATGGACATTCCCGTGGATAGCACCATCAACTAATATTGGATGTATCACTTTTTATGCTGCAGGCAATGCATCGAATGATAACAATGCACTCACAGGTGATCACATTTATACAAGTTCACTTCAAATTTGTGCCGATAGTACAAATGGAATATTTACAAGCAGCAATGAGGAAGGTTCTTTTAACATTCAAAGTCTTGTTTACAACCAAATCACTGTTGAGTATGATCACAGTGGCATTGAACCTGTGCGCATCAGCCTTTATGATTTGAATGGTAAATTGCTTCAAACTATGCTCGACGAAAACTCTTTGCAAGGCAAGCAGGTAAATACTTTTAAACTCGCGAACACAATCGGCAGCGGAATGTTTTTAATCAACTATTCTTCGGCAGCACAATCAATCACCAAAAAGATATTTATTCAGAAGTAGTTACAACCTGTTCAGGTATTCGGTATTCAGCCTCAGGAATATAAGTTGTCATATTTATGATTTGAAAGGAAGGCCAGGTAAGCAATTACTTAATGGCAATGAAACAGGAGGATCGCAATCGCATACATTCAGATTGAATGATAACATTACCTCAGGAATGTACTTTGTAAACTTCGTTACCCAATATCAAAATATTACCAGGAAAATATAATTTCAGAAATAAAATATAATTTTCGAAAAAAATAAATGCCCTGCATCAAAAAATTTATTGCGGTATCGGCTATCTTCCTTTCAATAGCATCAAGTCTT
>JBKJNS010000475.1:0-3060 GCA_046593455.1 Chitinophagales bacterium
GCAAAAGCATTCGGAGGAATTGGAATGAAGAATATCAGATCGAGGGTGAATCAAATTCATGGAAGCGTATTTTTTGATTCATCACCCGGCAACGGATGCACCGTAAACATTGAAGTACCATTAAATACCAAAACATGATTAAAATAATTATTGCAGATGATCATCAGATGTTTATTGCCGGATTGAAACTGATCATTCAATCTTTCGAAAACATTGAGGTAGTTGGTGAGGCACTTTCGGGGGAAGCCGCACTTGAATTACTTGAAAAAGTAAATGCAGAAGTGATTCTTCTCGACATTAACATGCCGGGCATGGATGGCATTGATACCGCAAAAGAGATTCGTAAAAAATTCCCCGATGTAAAAATTTTGATGGTAACCATGCACAAGCAAAAGGAATTTATTATTCAACTGATTGCATTGGGAATCTCCGGTTACATTCTAAAAAATACAGGCGCCGATGAATTGTACACAGCCATACGCACCGTGCATGAAGGAGGTGAGTATTTTGGTGAAGAAGTAACCAAAGAAATTGTGCAGGGCATGCGTAACAAATCTTCATTACCCGAAATACAACCATTCAGTAAACGGGAAATTGAAATTCTAAAACTTCTTACTGAAGAACTCAGCTCTGCTGAAATTGCTGAACGCCTGTTCATCAGCCATCACACCGTAGAATCGCACCGTAAAAATATGCACATGAAAGCCGGAGTAAAGAATACTGCCGGACTTATTCGCTATGCGATCAACATGAAATTGATTTAGCGTTTAGCTTAATACCGATTCAATAAAATATTCTTTTCAAGCTTTTATTATTGAAATGAAATATCACGGCTATGCTTGATTACAAGCAAGCGCTTCTTCTCATTTACCTCTCGGTTTCACTTTTACACCCTCTTCAATCCCTGAATTCAGGGATACAAAAAATCCCTGAATTCGGTGATGTTGAGCAGCATCCGACAACCGCATCTTTGCTTCATCAAAAAAAAACAATTAACACCTAAAAATTTTCAAACATGAAAACTCAAATTCAAAACCCCAATCAAAACCCATCAAACAAAAGCAACCGCATCAATCAATTCTTTTCTAAAGTAATTGAAGAAGGCGGAGCATGGTTAATGGCAGGAGGATTTTTCTATTGCATCCTTTGGGTGACCGGAATATTTTTCTGAAAAAGACCAGTGGACAACACCAAATCTTGATTCAATTCAATTAATAAACTTATATACTCTGATCTTGGAAGGAGCTATTCTGCAACTAATTCAATTTCCCCGTTAGTTTAAAGAAATAATTTGTAGAAAATATTTGCTCCTTCCTTGATTGGAATGACTCAACTTAAATCCGGAGTTGCACCAAATGCAGCTCCGGATTTTTTTTCTATTAAGAAAAGATTTTCTGGTTTCATTAATCTACTTACATGTGATTGCTGGAGCGGCATTACCCGGCGCACTTTTACACCCGTAAAAGTTCACCGTTTAATAAAACATTCAATGGAACAATTGATCACCTCCCTGAATTTGGTGATGCAGGTGCCCTCTCCGCAAAGCCATCTTTGCGTCGTTCAAAATCAAATTCTTAAACACACAAAAATCATGAATCATGAAAACTCAAATCACCCCCGCTGTAAAACAAAATGAAATAAAAAAAAATCGCCTCAACGAATTTCTTTTGAAAGTAACTGAAGAAGCCGGCGCATGGTTGCTTGCAGGTGGATTTTTTTACAGCATCGTTTGGATTGCAGGAAATATTTTTTAGTGAAAGGAATTATTTTTTTTGATTATCAATTGATTTCGTCTACTAAAGGAGAATTTTTCGATTTTCATTTATCTACTTCTATGTGATTGATTGAAAATGTAGTTGAATTCAATTTTGCAACAACATTTATAAATTAATAAGCCCAAACTTCTGCCAATGAAAAAAAAGAACAATGCCCAAGAGCCGGGAATTAATTATCGTGCGATCATCAAGATTCTTGGTGAAGAAAAGATTAAGAAACTCACCTTTATTGATTCGGCAACTTTTTCTTTTGCCACAATGAAGAACATCATCAAAGAAGATAAAAATTCTGAGCTGCATCAAAAAAGGCGAGCCGGTTCCAAAGATTGAGACGTGAATGGGAACCACAAGAACAACGATTTACCATATAATAAAACATGAAAAAATAAAGTATAAGGATTCGATAATCTGCTAAAAATCATCTTTCCCTTTAGTTGAATGAAAATGAAATGCAGATGAAATTTTTTAAAACACTTGACTTTTATTTTTTAAGTTTTTACATTTGATCGTTGTAGATTTCCCGACCTCTCGCCAGCATCATCTTCGCTTGCCCCTCGTCCTCAACTCTTCAACTACAGTGAAAAAAATTTCACTGAAGAAATTTTAAACATTCGTGCATCCCGATATAATCAGGAGCATTCTGGGAAGAGAAATTTTTTTTCTCTATTGAATTGAAAGGAATTTTTTTTCGGGTGGTTTGCAGGGAAGATTCGTTTTTCTTTTTTGAAAATTTTTTTGATGGCAAATTTTCTAATGACTTACAAGAATTTTTTAATACATAAAACCAAATTAATTCATAACTAAAAACAAAACCAAAAACCAATGAGACAACTCAAAACAATTTTCGCAATTGCTCTTGCATTTTCATTTTCGATTGCAACAGCACAAACAGCCCCCGGGATCGAATGGCAGAATACCATTGGTGGTAATTCAAATGATATACTGAATTCTGTTATTCAAACCACTGACGGTGGTTACCTGCTCGGTGGCTATTCATTCTCCGGCAGTTCAGGAGATAAAACAGAATCTTGTTGGGACGACCCCTGGAACTATTGTTCTGGCGATTATTGGGTGGTGAAACTGGATGGTTCAGGCAACATCGAATGGCAAAATACTATTGGCGGTAATTATGGTGATTATCTGTACTCTGTGATTCAAACCACTGATGGCGGTTACCTGCTCGGAGGGCACACACAGTCCGAAATTTCAGGAGATAAAACTGAGGTGAGCCAGGGTGTTACTGACTATTGGGTGGTAAAGCTGGATGGTTCAGGCAATATCGAAT
>JBKJNS010000155.1:0-3458 GCA_046593455.1 Chitinophagales bacterium
TTTTCATTGTTCTTTATTTGTTCTCGACAACCTCACTGCCTGAAGGCAGCGTGCTTGAAAAGAAACATTAAAAATTAAAATTCATTTCAATGTTCAAAAAAATAATTTTCATTTTACTTGTACTGCCATTTGCAGTTGCTGCACAAAATAATGTGAGTGTAAATTGCTCATTTGTATCAACAACGGCAGATACAGTTACACTTATTCCCTCGCAGTATTTTATTGATGAGTATGAGAAAAGTTATACAGCGATCACAAGCAACAGACAATGTGATTTTAATTTTAATGTTGCTAAACCAACTGTTGCAAAACTAATTTACAGACATCAGGCGATTAATATTTTTTTGGAGCCGGGAGATAAACTCGAAATAAAAGTTGGTGAAGATTCATTGTACAAGTCTGTTTCATTTTCAGGCAAAGGCGCACTTCACAATCAATTCCTTTCTTCCTTTTACAAAAACTTTAATAGTGATTTTGATAAAGAAAAAGTAAACGCCGAAATAATAAACTCTGTTGTTGATGCATTTGAAATGAAACTTTTTGATGAACGTAAAAAGCAAACCGCATTTTACAACAGCGATGCAAACAAAAATACTTTTAGCGATGCGTTTAAGAAATATGTAGAGAATACAATTAAGTATAACTATACCGCACGCTTGCTTTCATTCCCCATCATTCAGGCAAATCAGTCACCTAAAATATTAACTGTAAAAGCTTTTCCTGCTGTAATGCTCGAGGGTATTGATGCAAAAATGGTGAGTGATGATGCGCTCAATACTGAAGCTTACCGCGATTTTATTTACTACTATACAGTGTATTTTACTTCGCAGGCAAATGGCTTTAATAAATTTAAAGACCTCAATCAATCAATGGAAAGCAAAGTGCAAATAGCGATTAAAAATTTTACAGGCACTTCGTTAAACTGGTGCATTGCTTTATTATTAAAGAAGGATTTGGCAAGAGTGAGCCAATACACAGCAGGGCATATTTACTCCACATTGAATTTAAAAGAAGGCAATGGCACTTACTCAAAGTTGCTGAAGCCCGATGTAGATGCGCGCCTTGCTTCTAAAGATGCTGCTGTGGTTGCAACTGAAAATTCGGCTCCGGTTGGCTCCCCATCTTCAAACACTGCTTCAAGCGTGTATCCAAAACTTAAGGACTTAGATGGAAAATATTTCACCTTCGATGATTTAAAAGGAAAGGTAGTGTATGTAGATTATTGGGCAAGCTGGTGTGGGCCATGCAGACAGCAAATGCCATTTTCAAAACAACTGCATGCAATGTTCACTGAAAAACAGTTGAAGCTGATTGTGTTTTTGTATGTATCAATTGATGGTGATGAAAATGCATGGAAGAACGGAATTAAGCAGTTGGGTATTGAAGGAAAGAATGGAATTTCACCCGGCAACTGGCAAGCACCTATTGCAACTTATTTCGGTATCAACAGTATTCCTCGTTACATGCTCATTGATAAAAAAGGAAACATCGTTGACCTTAATGCAAAACGACCGAGTGACACACAAAATATTTACAACGATATGTTGAAGCTTCTTGAGTGAGGTTTGAGTACTGAGTCGTGAGTAATGAGTACTGAGTTTTGAATTCAAATTTATTAATTTCTTGATTCAACTTGCAGTTATCAAATGTGCTCTTGATAAAAAATATTCCCTTCCAACAACAATTCAAACTATGCCGATTATTTTCGGCGCTTAATTTCTAATATGAATTAAGATAAAGAAATTTTCCACTGCAAAATTAATTTGAAGAGAGGGATTTATATTTCACAAAACTCAATACTCAGTACTAAAAACTCACAACTCAAAACTCACAACTCATATCTCATAACTCAAAACTCAGTACCCAACTCATTTATGAAAATAGCAATACTCGGCACACGTGGAATTCCCAGTGGTTATAGTGGTTACGAAACTTTTGCAGAGGAATTAGGAGTGCGCCTTGTTGCACGCGGACATGAAGTAACTGTTTATGCGCACAAGAATATGTTTCCTTTAGAAAAAAGAATACCTGAATACCGCGGAATCAAATTGAAGTATGTTGCTTCAATGAAAGGAAAAAATACTTCGCAGTTTTCACATTCTTTTCTTTCAACAATGAAAGTTATTTTTTCGGGAGCCGATGTGGTAATGTTTTGCAATGCTGCTAACGGCCCGTGGGGTTTGCCATTGAGTATTTTTGGAAAGAAGAATTGCATCAACGTGGATGGCCTTGAGTGGATGCGGCCTAAGTGGAGCAATGCCGGAAAAAAATATTTTTACTTCGGTGCATGGTGCGCAACAAAATTTTTCAATATTGTAATTACCGATGCCAAAGGAATGCAGGATTATTACAAGAAAGAATTCAATTGCGATTCAACCGATATTGCATACGGCGCCGATTTGCTTTATGC
This sequence comes from Chitinophagales bacterium, assembly GCA_046593455.1. Classification (GTDB taxonomy): domain Bacteria; phylum Bacteroidota; class Bacteroidia; order Chitinophagales; family UBA10324; genus JAJAYG01. The sequence continues at coordinate 2,411 of JBKJNS010000155.1, forward strand.
CGATGACCCCGACAGTGTTCGCAAGTTAGGATTAGAACCCATGAATTATTATTTGATCGCCTCGCGATTGGTGCCCGATAACAATGCAGATATTATTGTAAAAGGATTTTTAAAATCGAACTCGAAAAAGATTTTGGCTATTGCAGGAGGCACGGTTTACAAAAATCCTTTTGAAGAAGAGTTGCGTGCAATCGCCGATCCCACAAGAGTAAAATTTTTGGGGCACATTGATAATTCAACATTGGTAAAAGAACTTCATGCGAGTGCGTATGCCTACACACATGGTCATGAGTTTGGCGGCACCAATCCTGCTTTGCTCAAAGGACTTGCTTACGGCAATTGCATTGTTGCACTCGATACTGTTTTTAATCGCGAAGTTTTGGAAGATGGAAAATACGGAGTGCTTTATAAAAAAGACCCCGATGATTTTGCTGCAAAGATTAATATGATTGAAGAAGATCCTCAATTAGCACAATCGTTCCGCGATAAATCGCGCAGCAGAATTACCGAGCGCTACACTTGGGAACACATTACTGATGAATATGAAGAAGTGTTTTACCGCTTGCGCCCAAAGTTGAAAAAGGAGAAATAGAAAATAGAAAATAGAAAATTTATTTTGAGTATTCCGACAAAACTGAATAAACACAAAGCTATATCATCGCCTAATTTATTTCTCAGTAATTTTATAACATGAAGGAGAAAGAAAAGAATGATAAAACTGTTGATGAGAGTTTATCTGCTGAGGAGGTGAATGAACCATTGACTTTCTATTGGGGCGCAAATAAAATTAAACCAATAATTCGCTTTCTTACTACTGAGCAACAAGAACAAGATAGCAGGGAGTATTCAGCCTCACTTACTCATGAGCAACGGTTGAAGTGGTTAGAAGAAAAGAGAAAAGCAACATTCAAAAGTTACTTATTGCCCGATGGCAATTTTCCGCCGTTAAAAAAAGTAATCACGATTCGAACTATTCCAAATGTTCAATAACACATTTGAAGGCGTGTTTAGAGTTTTTGCAACACATAATGTTGACTTTATTATTGTT
>JBKJNS010000379.1:0-2920 GCA_046593455.1 Chitinophagales bacterium
ATCACAGGATGCATTGAGCAATTGCTGGATTCAGGTGATGGATTCCGTTCAAACAAAACCTTTCAAAAAAATAAAACTCAGTATTGATGAGCAGTTAAAAGAAAATTATCTCTCGAGAAATGTAATTGGTTTTGTAAAAGGAGTTGAGCAACCTGATTCATTCATTGTTTTCACCGCACATTATGATCATCTTGGGCAAATGGGCGATGGCACTTATTTCCCCGGAGCAAATGACAATGCAAGCGGAATTTCAATGGTGTTGAATCTTGCAAAATATTATTCTATTAATCCGCCAAAATATTCTATCGCCTTCATTTGTTTTAGCGGTGAAGAATTAGGATTGCTTGGCTCAAATTATTTTACAGAACATCCGCTTTTCTCTCTTAAGAAAATAAAATTCCTTATCAACCTCGACATTGTAGGAACCGGCGAGGATGGAATTAAAGTGGTAAACGCAACTGAGTTTCCAAAACAGTTTGATCAATTTGTAAAACTGAATGGTGAAGAACAATTAGTGAAAGTTGTTTCACCGCGTGGCAAAGCCGCTAACAGTGATCACTATCCGTTTTATGAAAAAGGTGTTCCGTGTTTTTTTATTTATACCATGGGAGGCATATCAGCTTATCACGACATTTATGATCGTGCTGAAACTTTACCGCTAACCGACTATGAAGATTTGTTTAAGTTGCTGATTGATTTTGAAAAGAAGTTTTGATTTCACTAAAGTATTGTTAGAAGAAATTAAAACTTGAAGAACATTTTATCTCACCACCACAAGCTTTGAATTGATTACAGAATTTTCTAACGTGCATTGGATTATATAAAAACCTGCTGTAAGCATAGAAATATCAAACTGTTTTTTATCTGTTGCATCTAAAGTTATTTACTTCTTTCCTAACAAATCAATTAGCTGGATTTTATAACTTGTATTTGCAGAATTATTAATCTCAATTGTGATTTGTGAAGATGCCGGATTTGGAAAAATTTTGATGGAGGGTGTTAATTGTGTTTCATTTACAAAAGATGGTTGATCAACACATCCTACAGATATACTTAATTCGACATTAAGAATATTTGAAGAACTATCGTTGGATATATCATCACTATCAACTATAAAATCAACATCAAGAGCTAAAATGTTTTGGTCAATTGGTACTATATAGTTTAGTGGTTCCGTACACTCAAGTGAATTCCCCAATGAGTCAGTTTTTATAATTCCTATTTGAGTGCCGTTGTCTTCTTCAGTTTTAACAGCACACATTGGTCCGTCACCAACTATTAAATAACCATTATCGGCTGTTTCCAAAACATCAATGGGCGCCAAAATAACAATATTCGAAAAAAATAAATTTCCAGAAGGATCAAATTTTGCGATTGCACTGATCCAGCAAGACCCGTTAACCAAAACATAATTGCTATCAGCAGTTGAGTGAAGTTTACCTGATCTCATATTAATATTGAATTCAGGCTCTCCAAGATCTTGATATTTCTTGCACCAGTTAAGATTGCCTGAAGTATCTAATTGTAAAATTCCTACTTCGCCCTCAAGGATTGCATAACAAATCAATCCATCTGGTATTTCAATAAAATCTTCAATTGAAAAAAATGTTGAGTCTGCAGTTTGAAACTTCTGTGACCATAAGATATTTCCTGAAGTGTCTGTTTTAAAAATAAATCCTGCAGGATTATAAGGCGGATAACTGGCCATAGTTCCTGAAATAATATATTCCCCTTTGGATCCAAGGTGAAGCGTTCGTGCATAATGGTAATAATTTCCATTTTTATAATACTGAGTCCAAATCAAATTGCCGTTGCTTAAAAGTTTAGATAGTGCAATTGAAGAATATGGCTGATTGCTATTGTTTTTTGTTCCTAATAGCAAGAGTTCACCATTATCTAATTCAACGATGCTCGAAGTAGTTCCATTATATAGCTCTTTAAACCATACCACATCTCCATTTGATGTTACTTTCAGGCAAATAGCATTCGCATCATTTCGTCCTCCAATAATAAAAGCTGAATCAGATGTCATGATGATTTCAGTAAACAGATAAGCGCCTGAATATTTTTTTGCCCAAATAATATTTCCCTCCAAATCAAGTTTGGCAATTAATCCTTGATAATCTGTTTGCCCAACAAGCATCACACCGTTTTCAATGCTTACCACAGCTTTAGCTTCACACCCATTTATTACTTTAGAATAAGTGAGCTGTTGCGCAGTTGAGGAGTATGCAATTAAACAAAACAAAAATGGTATTAGCGCTTGGTAATATTTATTCATCGGTTTTTATTTTGCGATTAACAATTAGTAAAGTTAAGTAAATATAGATGTGCTTTATAGTTTGATAACTCATGTTAGTTTTACAGGCATTAGCAGATTAATTATTTGCACATGCTCTCCATCGTACCAACTCCCATCGGCAATCTCGAAGACATCACACTTCGTGCAATCAGAATTTTGAAAGAAGCGGATATGATTTTAGCTGAAGACACCCGCCATTCATCTGTATTGCTCAAACATTATTTGATCGAAACAAAAATGATTGCATACCACCAGCACAATGAACACGGCATTACAAAACAGTTGGTGAGCCGCATGAAATCGGGTGAGCACTTCGCACTCATAAGCGATGCAGGCACACCGGGAATTTCTGATGCTGCGTTTTTTTTAGTGCGCGAATGCTTGAAAGAAAATGTAGAAGTAAATTGCTTGCCCGGAGCAACGGCTTTAATTCCTGCATTGGTTTCTTCCGGGTTTCCTACCGATGAATTTTTGTTTGCAGGTTTTCTCCCTCAAAAAAAACGAAGACAAACAAAACTAAAGCAACTTGCACTCGAAGAAAGAACGATTGTACTTTATGAATCACCCAATCGTTTGGTAAAATTATTAGAAGAGCTGAATGAATTTTTTGGAAGTGAA
>JBKJNS010000419.1:0-3513 GCA_046593455.1 Chitinophagales bacterium
GGATCACCAATCACCTATCCGGGTACTAACAATTCAACATGGCAGAACAATACAACAGGAGCATATGCATGGTATGCTAATGACGTTGCTAATAAAAGTATCTATGGTGCACTATACAATTGGCATGCAGTAAACACTGGTAAACTAGCGCCCGAAGGATGGCATGTTGCAACGGATGCAGAATGGAAAACGCTGACCGATTTTTTAAGCGGAGAAAATATTGCAGGCGGACAACTAAAAGAAACAGGAACAGCACATTGGATTTCTCCGAATACTGATGCAACTAATTTGTCCTTTTTTACCGGGCTCCCCGGCGGAAGTCGCGACTTGGGTGGATCGTTTGATACGAAAGGTTACAATGGTTATTTCTGGACCAGCACATCTGTTTCAACAACAGATGCATACTCAAGGTATCTGTATTTCGGTAACGGATTCGTCTATAATTATTCTTACAATAAGAGCCTTGGATATTCTGTAAGATGTGTAATTGATTAATTCACGAAGTCAGTTTTTTAACTCAAGTAACTCTTCTAAAAAACAAAAACCTGAATTATTATTCAGGGTTTTGTTTTTGTAAATAAAAACTGAAAGATTCTTTACTTGAAAATGCTACCGGCTCTTCACCAACTTAATTACTTCTTTCATCTCACCATTCAATTCAACTCTGGCGAAATACATTCCTGTAGGCAATTCATTTCCAATTTTTATTTCATCAAAAATCAGTTGATTCGTTTCAAGAAGTTTGCCTGTTAAGTCATAAATTTTTATTGCAGCATTTGCATCAAAATTATTTGTGGTTATTATAAAATAATCTGATGAAGGGTTCGGGAAAATATTAACAGCTAAGGATTCATCAGCATCAAATGATTTACAAGTTATTGTTACAGATGAACCTGAAGATGTTTTTGTACAACCTGTAGCTGTTATGGTTACTGTGCATTTATAAGTTCCATTTGAAGTTGCACTATAAGTTGAATTGGTTGCGCCTGCCAAAGTGCTGCTGCCTTTTTTCCACTGAAAAGTAATTCCTGTGGACGGTGTAGGAGTGCAGGTTAAAAGCACTGCTCCGCCCGAACAAGGTGCTTGTGTAATAGTAGAAGTGGGTGCTGTATTCTTTGTAACATCAATGGAATTTGAAGTTAAAGAGCTGCAACTGTTACTTACAATACAAGAAAAGGTTGCCGTTGCTTTTGCAGTATAGCTTTGATTTGTTTGTCCCGAAATATTTACACCATTCTTTAACCACTGATAAGTCAAGCCTGTTCCAGCAACACTGAGAACAACTCCGGCAGAGCCGCAAAATGTTGTTGCGCCCGATGCAGTAATAGTTGCTTGGGCAACTGTTGGTGCAACAGAAACAGAAATATAATTTGTTTTGGTAAGAGTATTTGAACCTGATGCGTTGGTTGCGGTGAGGGTTACTGAATAAGTTCCTGCAGTTGAATAAACAATACCTGTTGGATTTTGAAGGGTACTTGTTGAAGGCGTTCCTCCGGTAAAAGTCCACGACCAAGATGTTGGTGTATTGGTGCTTAGGTCAGTATAATTTATTGACGCAGCGGTACAGATTGAAGTTGCACTTGCAGAAAAATTAGCAACAGGGGCTGCAATCAAAGAACAAGTTCCTGAGGTGAGCGCAGTCATTTTTGTTGGGCCGCAAGAATTACTAATTGTACTTCGCGACATAATATCATTTCCACCATCAATCTCACTCGATGTAGTAAGCGTTCTGTGATCACTCGCATTGCTGATTGCATAGTGCATTACAGAAACCGGCGATAAATTCGTGTGACCAAGCTGATGCACATGACCTAATTCATGTAAGCATACCGATTCAAAATCATATAACGAGCCGGTGGTTGCGCCCGGTCCGTAGTTCCACGAAACGCCATCGGTGCCATCCGTTTTTATTTTCAAATCCGTCTCATTCAAATACCAAACTCCGGTTGCGCAACTTGAATAGTAGCCGTAAGTTGTAGCAAGCACTCCTGTTGGCAGCGCACTTGAACCATCAAAGGTTAATACGTTTGTTCCGTCAAGTGCATTCACTGCAATAGAGGTGGTTCCACTGCGGGTAATGTTTACAAATGTGTTGCAGCGCCAGGTACTCAGTGCTCTTTCAAATGATGCCACTGCTGCAGTGTTGCTGTTCAAAGTTGTGTTGTAAACGAATGTGTAACCACCTGCACTGTTATCATTCACAAGATCGGGCTGATAATAAGTTCCGCTTGAAATTACATTCGTCTCATTATAGTTGATGATGATGGTAGAAGACGAAGTTCCCGTTTCGCTCGTGCTGTTTGTAACTTTAATAGTTCCATTGCCTGCGCCTGTTGGAACCCATGTAGTAATAGAAGTACTCGTCCATGTTTGAATATGATTATCAGGTGTGGTGATGTAGGAAGCCCCGCCATCATTTGCATTTTTAAATTCAAGTTTCGAAGTTCCGGCAACGTAGCTTGAACCAAAGTTTGTTCCCGTGATAGTTAAAATATTCGCACCCTTTGTACCTGCGTAAGTAGATGAAGGACTAAATGAGGTGATCGTTGGAATTGCCTGCGGCCCCTTATTATTATTATTGGGAACCTGCCTGCCGGCAGGCAAGGTGAAAAAATCAGCAGCCTTTATTGCAATGAAATTTGTTTTACCGGCATACTCTAAAACAGGTTTGTAAAGATTGAGATTAATATCTGTGTATTTTGAAAACGGGTCTGTTGCTGTTCGGTCTGTTAAATCATATTTAATAAATCCATGACCCGATGAATATAGATTGTAGCCGGAGGAATTAATATTTTCCATGAAAGGAAAATTATTTTTCTCCAAACAAAAAATTCCAACCTGCCCCAAAATAAATTGAACTCCCGGATTAGTTACAATCATTTCATTTTCAACTTGGCCGCCTTCAGTGATTACCGAAATTTTTTCCGGAGTTATTTCCCCTTTGAATATTTTATAGACTTCTATTTCATTTGAAGTATAAATCATTGAATGTGCATCATTCCAAAATGAATTTACTGTTGTAACTTTTCCTTCAACCACCAACTTTGATTGATTCACTCTTTGCTGGAGTGCAACAGGAACCATTAGACATTGTGCATTTGAGAAAAATGAAATAAAGAAAAGAGCCAAAATTATAGAGTAAGATTTTTTCATTTGAATTTGATTTAATGGGTTAGAAAAATGAATTTATAATACTTGCTTCTTGTAATTGCTGGCATTTGGACTGCTGTCTGACTGCATTTTTCCCGTTGCTAATATAAAAGTTTTAGAATTCTTTGTATTTGAAATCTGCGAATTACATTTGCCCTCGGAGAGATGGCAGAGTGGTCGAATGCGGCGGTCTTGAAAACCGTTAAGCTCGCAAGGGTTTCGGGGGTTCGAACCCCTCTCTCTCCGCCAAAAAAAAAGAGGATGTTTCACATGAGACTTTCCTCTTTTTATTTTTATAAAATGTTTTTTACCTACATCCTCAAAAGTAAAGCTGACCAAAAATATTATTACGGCCATTGTTCA
>JBKJNS010000243.1:0-3416 GCA_046593455.1 Chitinophagales bacterium
TGAAATGATTCCGAATACTCAGTGCGAAATCCGCAACCAGAAATCAATTACTCCCGTCAGGCAAATCCGAAATCCACAATCCGAAATCCGACTTGTCCCGCCTTTTGGCGGGAAATTATTCTTGCCTCCATTCCTTCCCCGTCAAATTCAAAAACACATCTTCCAAATTTGCTTTCTTCACTTCTTTCTTTCTTTCAAAACCAGTTGCAATCAAATCATCAATCAATTGATCGGGAGTGTTGATGGCAATAATTTTTCCTGCATCCATTACTGCAACACGCTCACAAAGTTCTTCGGCTTCATCCATGTAGTGCGTAGTGATTACTACTGTTGTTCCGTTTTTATGAATGTCTCTTATGAGTTCCCACAAATTTCTGCGCGCTTGTGGATCAAGGCCCGTAGTAGGTTCATCTAAAAAAACAATTTTAGGTTTGTTGATGAGTGTAGTGCAAAGTGAAAACCGTTGTTTGAGTCCGCCGCTTAAACTTTTGTATTTGCTTGTTGCTTTATCTTGTAATGAAACCAATGAAAGAATTTGCTGCTTGTCAATCTCCACATTATAGAGGCCACTGAATAAATCAAGCAACTCCAGCAAATTTAAATTTGGGTAATAACCGGCAGCTTGTAACTGCACTCCTATTCTTTTTTTAATTTCATTTTGATCGCGGTCAACATTTAATCCGTCAATTATTATTTCGCCCGAACTTTTTTCGCGCAGGGTTTCAATAATTTCAAGCGTAGTGGTTTTTCCTGCGCCATTAGGACCCAGCAATCCGAAAATTTCTCCCTCGTAAACGTCAAATGAAATTCCATTCACGGCGGTGAAGTCACCGTATTGCTTCATGAGGTTATTTACAGAGATAATAACTTTCTTTTCTTTTTGCATTTGTATTCCTTTAGGAAACACAGCAACCACTTATGATTGCAAGTTATTTTCTCTAACCCTGATAATTTTTGATGTTGATACTCATTACAGGTATTGTGGAATCACTGATAATATTTCTTGCAGAAGAACCAAAAAGCATTTCGCTCAATTGAGATTCCTGGCCGGTAACAATAAAAATCAAATCGGCATTTGACTTTATCGCATACTCCATAACTGCTTCCGAAGGCGCCTTGTGTCTCACAATTTTAGCTTGATATTCAACCCCGGCTTTTACTAGGCGCTTTTCTGCAGCATGAACTTTTTCAGTTACTGTTTTTACATCCACAATGTATTCCTCAAAGAAAGCAGTAACAGCAAGCAAATGAATTTTAGCGTCAAAAAATTTCGCCCACCTGATTGCGACATCTAATTTCTCAGTGGATTCTTTGGTGCTGTCAAGCGGTACTACAATGTTTTTAATTTCTTTTCTGCGAGGCGCTTCCCGAAGCGTAATAATGGGACACGGAGCGTTGCTGATTGTGCGGTAAGCATTGGAACCAAGAATAAATTTTCCAATGTTCGTTCTGCCCGACACACCATGGGTGCCCATAATAATCAGCCGGATTTTTTCCTGAGCAGCAATCTCATCAATCTCTGCATGAATTTTTCCAAGAACCACTTTAGAGCGGATGGTTACACCCTCCAAATTTTTATTTTTCAGCTTGATCTCATTAAACTTATTTTCGATTCCTTTCTCAATGATCTCAGTATAGTCAACCCGCATATCAATGATCGAGTTTTCCATGTAAGATTCAATTACATGAAGCAACAGAATTTCTCCGTCATCTTTCTTGGCAATTCGCGCGGCATAATCAAGCGCAGCGAGTGAGATTTCAGAGAAGTCTGTAGGAACCAAAATTTTCTTAACACGTACTGCAGAAGTTTTTGTTGACATAGTAGAAAGTGCTTTTAATTTAGCGCTGCAAATGTAGCAACTCAAAAACAACAATGCATGATTGGAACATCTGAATTAATTCTTAATCCGCGTGGCTCGGTTTATCATCTTGATCTTTTGCCCGAAGAAATTGCTGATACAATAATTACTGTTGGCGATCCCGATCGGGTTGCTCACGTAACAAAATATTTTTCGAGTATTGAATTGAAAAGACATAAGCGGGAGTTTGTTACACACACCGGTTACTTTGAAGGTAAAAGACTAACCGTAATTTCTACCGGCATCGGAACTGATAACATTGACATTGTTCTCACTGAATTGGATGCGCTTGCTAATATTGATTTGGTAAGAAGGGAAAAGAAAAATGAGTTAAAGAAATTAAAGATCATCCGCATCGGAACTTCAGGTTCATTGCAAAAAGAAATTGAAGTAGATTCATTTGTTGCATCGGAGTTCGCAATTGGAATTGATAATCTTATGAATTTTTATGAAATGAAAAATCCGGGTGATGAAATAAATATTCTTCAGGCATTTGTAAAACATATTCAGCAAGATCAAATAGGATTTAATCCCTACATCACATCGGCAGCTCCAAATCTTTTATCAGTTTTCAATAAAGATTTTGTGAAAGGAATAACTGTTACCTGTCCCGGCTTTTATGGGCCGCAGGGAAGAATCTTACGTGCTCCTCTCGCCTATCCGCATTTAATTGATTTACTTACTTCGTTTCAATTTGAAAATAATAAGATCACTAACTTCGAAATGGAAACAGCCGGCATTTACGGCATGGCAAATATTTTAGGGCATGAAACAATTTCGCTCAATGCAATTGTTGCAAACAGAGTAGAAAAAAAGTTTAGCCCAAATGGAGAATTGGCGGTAGATAATTTAATTCGATTGGCTTTGGAAAGAATTACGGAGATGGATAAATAATTTTCTTCCTTACCAAATTTTATTCTGCACCAAATAATTCTGCACATAATCTTTAACTCCTTCTTCGAGCGCATAAAATTTTTTGCTATATCCAATTGATCGCAACTTTTCCATTTTTGCTTCTGTAAAATATTGATACCAATGCCTAATGTCTTCCGGAATATCAATGAATTCAATTTTTGATTCAAGATTCATTGCAGCAAATGTTGCATTTGCTAAATCTGAAAATGTTCTCGCGGTACCCGAACCAAGATTATAAATGCCCGAATGTTTTTGTTCCTTCATCAACCAAAGCATTACATCAACAACATCTTTTACATAGATAAAATCGCGCAACTGTTTTCCGTTTTCATATTCAGGTTTGTGAGAGCGAAAAAGTTTTACAGTTCCCGTTTGATTAATCTGATTGAAGCCATGCATTACCACAGAAGCCATTCTGCCTTTGTGATATTCATTGGGGCCAAAGACGTTGAAGAATTTTAATCCGCACCAGAATGGCGGGGAGCCATGTATGTCATCCTGAGCTCCCTTCGATAAACTCAGGGCAAGTTGACGAAGGACCCATTTGTCAAAATCATTTTTCGATTTGCCGTAAGGGTTTAGCGGTTTCAATTTTGAAATAATATTTTGATCATCATCATATCCAAACTCACCTGCTCCGTA
>JBKJNS010000147.1:0-10590 GCA_046593455.1 Chitinophagales bacterium
GCCTAATGCCATATCAATAGTTTGTGCATTTAGAATTAACGCACCAAACAATAATATTATGAACACAAAAATTTTTATCAAGAATTTCATTCGCGTGAATTATGAAATGATGAAAATTATTATTGCTTTTAAGATTGCGCTTGAAATACAACCAATCTTTTGGCTATACAAATATTTTATTTCTGAACTGAGTTTAAGCATATTTCAATGGTACTTCTATCACTTTCAAGCATAAATTCAGCTTCATCAAAAAGAAATGAAATCACAAAATATTTATGAAAAATAAAAATGTTAGCAATTATCTGCTAACAATAAGGGGCTTATAAAAATTAAAATTCTCGCTCTTAACTACAACTACATACATTCCTGATTTCAAAGATAAAATTTCTAATTCTGTATCCAAAGGTTTTCCATTTAATTTCAATTCTCTTTTAATAATTATCTCACCTAATAAATTTTGTACTTCGATAGATGCAAATACTAATTCAATTTTTGAATTTGATTTTATGTGAATGGTATTTTGGGCTGGATTCGGATAAATTGAAATCTGAGAATTCTCATTAACTAAACTCTCGAATTCATTTTTACAATTGTCTGCAGAAATTGTTTTAACGTTAGATTCAACTGAACATCCGCTGCTGTTTATAGCAATATAAGAGTAATCACCTGCGTAAGTGATTGTTATAATTTGATCAGTTGAGTCGGGAATAATAACTCCGTATTTATACCAAACGAAAGTACAATCGCTGCAATCTTTTGCAACAAGATTGGTAGTTTCAACTCCTTCACAAATTTTCTTTTCACCATCCACAGTAAGATTAACATCGGGAATAGCATTCACTGTAACATGAATGGTATCAATTCCAATGTATCCATTTTTTTCTGATCGGCATTGCAGTATATAATCGCCTTCAGTTTTCACCCAAATATTCTTTGTCTTTTCTCCTGTGCTCCACAAGTATTCATTATAAGCAACACCTGCACTAAGTTTCACGCTATCTCCGCTACAAAGAATTGTTGATCCATCTGCAGTAATATTTACTATAGGAGGAGGATTAGGAACTGAAGTTGATCTTAAATAAGAAATAGAATATGCTTCTGCTTTGTATTGACCGGGAATTTTTGATTTGCTTTTTGATCTTACATCACTTTCGAATGCAATGTATTGTGTTGCACCGGCATAATATTCTTTATAAGTACCACCATTAGGAAAAGCAAATTTTGTCCTAAAATTTTGAATGGTATCTGAATAATTAAAAATGATTACATGTGTTGCAGTATCATTTGTAAATAGCCAGCCAAAAGCTGATGGATAAGAAACGGTATCCTTATTATCAATTGTAGTAATGATGGGTACATTTTTAAATTCAATGGGTGACGCATAGGTCATTCCTTCCATCGCAATTGATAATGTTTTAATTGTTCTTCCGGCAGCCGTAAGTCCCCAATATTGTGTTGAGTCAGGCGGCACAACAGGATTTACAAATTGTTCACCTCCACCAAAAATAAAACCGTTGTGAACGTTGAAATACATTCCATAAACTGCAGAGCCACAGATTGCATGGATTGCAGTATGTGTAATTTTTTCATTGTTCAAAAATTGTGAAGTAAGTGAGGCCAGATAAAGACCATGTGCCCAGCTGCCGTGAACAGGCAAATTGTGATCTTGTAAATTATATTCAGTCATCCAAATTTCATCTTGCTTTGGCATAATAGAAAAATCTTCATCAGATAAAATACTCCAAACTTTTGATGGTCGATAAAGAAAGTCGGGAACCATTTCGGTTTTAAATGTATCTTTTTCAGCTTCGGGAAGGTCAGCAACAACATTTGCTGAGTAGTATGCATGAAATGAAATTGCATCTTCGTTTTTTAGTGTTGTGTACATTTCAGGATCCCAGTTTACTCTTCTTGGTTCATTGTTTCTGTTGAATGCCCCGATGGCTGCAACTTTGCAATCAGGATAATGTTTATGAATTGAATCTATCCACACCGTTGCTACTGTACCATACTCAACACCAGTAGGAAATATTGAATCAATAATCGTTGAATCAGATCCTTCATTTAAATAAAATTCATTCCCCAACTCAACATACTTTACAGGCAATCCAATTGCATAAGCTGCATCAAGCATTTCTAACTGATACGGGAGATTTGATGAAACAAGATTCAGAACAAAAAGTGGAACTGCACCCGAAGCATCACAAACTTTTTTTAAACTATCAAGTCCGTTATTTTTTACTTCAAGGCTTTTAAAATCATTAGGGCAGTTGGGATCATTAACCATAAACCAACCAGCTTTCCAATTCCACCAATTTGAAATTGAGCCTGCCGGATATCTAATAATTTTAGGACGTAATTCGGGAAATTTAGAAACAAGATGTGGCTCAGTCAACGACATGCTGTCGCGAATGGTGTTCTGAGCATTAAAGCCAATAAAATCTGAATTGAGTGCGCGACGATAACCAAGTGCCATTGTGATGGTCTGTGCAGAAACTTCTACCGATAAAAATAAAGCAATAAGAATAAATTTATGTTTCATGCAATGAATATCTCAATAATTAAATCCAATTTCTGATTTTTTTCAATCAAGAAAGTTATCGGCTCGAAAATAGGTTCTTTATTCGCAATAATATAACCGATTTCAACAATATTTTTAATGTGTATTAATTAAAGGAATATTAATTATTCTTTAAACAGGAGAACTATGATTTGATTAACAAAACTAATCCGCAATCAAGCAGATTGCGGATTAGTTTTTATGTAATAAAATGATGTTAATTACCTGCTTGAATCTACGATCAGCAGCTTTTGTTTTAAAATTTCATTTCCAAATTTTACGCGAATCAAATAAGATCCATCAACAAATCTTTGGTCAAAAATAATTTGGGAACTGAAGACTCCTGCTGCAATATCTTTTTCATCACGATAAACTAATTGACCTAAGGTATTGAAAATCTCTATTACAGCTTCACCATCATTTGATGAACTGAAGTGAGCTTGGATTTGTGTTTGATTTGATGATGGGTTTGGAAATACATTTATTGATGCAGTTCTGTTTTCATCCACCAACTCATTTTCAATCTTACAAGTATTTACAGTAACCTTTAGTCCTGTTGATGTTTTACTACATAAATGAGTATCAGTAATTCGAACTTTATAAGTGCCTGTTACAGTTGCAGTGTAGGTTGAATTAGTTGCACCAGAAAGGTCAACAGTTCCTTTTTGCCATTGATAAGTATACCCCGATAATGAAGTAGTACTCAAAGTCGACGGTGTACTTGAGCAATATGTTGTAGGGCCAATACAAGTAACTGTAGGCGTTGGTGGTATCCATTCATTAACTACTTGCGAAGGTGAAGTGGCAGTGCAACCATTCGCATCAGTTATAGTAACGGTAAATGTTCCGGTTGCTGTTATCGTTATTGTTTGTGCTGTTGATCCGTTGGACCAACTATAAGTCGAAGCTGCTGTAGCAGTTAAATTAACAGTGCCTCCATCACAAAAATCAGTAGGACCTGAAGCAGAAATTGTTGAGGTTGCTGCAGGGAATGCAGTTGTGGTTTTCGAAGGCGAAATTCCTGTACAGGAATTTACATCTGTTACTGTTAGGGTATAGGTGCCCGCTGTTGACGTAGAAATTGAAGATGCAGTAGCACCAGTTGACCATAAGTATGAGGAGTAAGTTCCGCTTGAACTCAAAGTTACAGCCGCCGATCCACAAATTGATGTTGCACCACTAATGGTAGGTGTGGGAAGTGCATTAATCGTCATTACTATACCGGCAGATTTTTTAGTGCAACCACCATTATCGGCAATTTGAACTTTATAAGTTGCTGATACCGTTGGCGTATATGCAGGGTTTGTTTCACCCGTAAGTTCGGCCGTTCCCTTAAACCATTTATAGGTATATCCGGTGTAGTTTGTTTTGAGTGAATTAATAACGTTGGCACAATAAGTTGTAAGTCCGTTATTTGAAACTACATCAGGTGTTGGAATACTTCCGGCGGTTACAGCAATTGCATTAGAAACAGCTGTGCATCCTGTTGAATTGGTAACCGTGCAGGTATAAGTTCCCGAAGTAGTAATAGTAACTGACTGTGTTGTGGCACCATTAGACCACAAGTAAGAACTATAAGTTGATCCTGTGCTTAACACAACATTTCCTCCGGTGCAAAATTGTGTTGCCGAACCAGCGGAAATGGTTACAGAAGTGGCTGAGCCGTCAGTAATAGTAAAAGGAGTAGTTACTCCTGTGCATCCGTTTGCATCGGTAACCGTGAGAGTATAAGTACCCGTTGAAGTAACGCTGATTGATGATGTTGTTGCACCTGTTGACCATAAGTAAGATGAATACGTTGCGCCAGAAGAAAGTGTAACTGAAGCTCCGCTGCAAATAGTAGTACCACCAGTTATTACCGGTGTGGGCGGATTATTGATTGTAACAACCAATCCTGTTGATTTTAGCGAGCATCCGTTCACATCTGAAATTTCAACTTTGTAGGTTGCTGAAACTACCGGTGCATAGTTAATGTTGGTTTCACCGGTTTGCGCCACCGATCCTTTATACCACAGATAATTATAACCTGTTGTGGTGGTAGTTAAAAATATGCCGGCATTAGAGCAATAAGTGGTGGGCCCTGTGCTGGTTTGAATTGTTGGAACCGGAAGTATCACTTCTGTAACGGGTAACATAGTTGAAACGCCCTTGCATCCGTTTGCATCTGTTATGGTTACAGTAAAGTTACCAGTTGCAGAAACATTTATCGTTTGTAAAGTGCTGCCACTTGACCACAGGTAAGAGGTAGCCGCTGTAGCAGTAAGATTAACATTTCCTCCGTCGCAAAACAACGTAGCCCCCGAAGGAGTAATTGTGGCAACAGGGTTTGAATAAGCATTAGTTGTTTTTGACGGCGAAACACCCGTACAACCATTGGCATCGGTTACTGTCAGCGTATAGGTTCCGGCTGTTGATGTTGTAATAGATGAAGCAGTTGCCCCAGTTGACCATTGGTACGATGAGTAAGTTGCACCTGAAGAGAGTGTAATAGCTGCTCCCCCACAAATAGTTGTTGATCCCGTTATAGTTGGTGATGGTGGAGTATTAATAACTATTGTTATAGCCGCAGATTTTTTAGTACATCCTCCATTATCTGCAATTTGTACTTTATATGTTCCCGAAACTGTTGGAGAATACGTTATGCCCGTTTGTCCGTTTTGAAGAGTTGAACCTTTGAACCATAAATAACTATAACCTGTATAAGAAGTTGTAAGCGCTACTCCTGAATTTGAGCAATAGGTTGTGGCGCCTGATGTAGTTTTAATATCAGGAGTTGGTATACTACCAACAGTAACAGCAATTGCATTAGAAACTCCTGTGCAACCACTTGAGTTTGTAGCTGTGCAGGTATAAGTTCCTGTTGTTGTAATTGTAACTGATTGTGTTGTTGAACCATTAGACCATGAATAGGTTGTAAAAGGAACTGAAGTGCTTAATACAACACTTCCGCCAGTACAAAATTGAGTTGCAGTAGCAGCAGTAATCGAAACAGATGGTGCAGCATTAACAGTAATTGAAACCGGAGAAGAAACTCCTGTGCAACCACTGGAATTGGTAACGGTGAGTGTATAAGTTCCAGTTGATGAAACAACAATTGAAGATGCTGTAGCACCAGTTGACCAAAGGTAAGATGAGAAGGTGCCATTTGAACTCAAAGTAGCAGTTTGACCGCTGCACAAAGTTGTATTACCTGTAACATTAATACTTGAAACAGGTTTGGTATTTAATGTAATTACTAACGATGCGGAAGATTTTGTGCAACCAGTTGCATCACTTATTGTTAAACTATATGTTCCTGAAGAAGTTGGTGTATAGTTTTGATTTGTTGCTGAAGATATTAATGAACTTCCATTATACCATTGATAATTGTAACCGGTTGTTGTTGTTGTCAAATAGTTACCTGTTCCTTCGCACCAAGTATTTGTCCCAATGCTGCTGTTTATAACAGGAACTGTGATTGAGGATACAGTAACAACCACAGAATTTGATATTCCGGTACAACCAGATACATCTGTTACCGTACAATAATAGGTTCCGGCAGTACTTACAGATATTGAAGATGCGGTTGAACCATTCGACCACAGATAACTATAAAAAGTTGTGTTTGTAGTTAAGTTTACACTTCCTCCCGGACATAATTGAGTTGACCCTGAAGGGTTTATTGTTACCGGAACAGAACTTCCAGCTGAAATAACAACTGGCGATGAAGTTCCAGAACATCCATTTGAATTGGTAACGGTAAGTATGTAAGAACCATATGTTGCTACAATAATAGAGGACGTTGTTGCACCTGTCGACCATAAATAAGAACTGAATACACCATTAGAACTCAATTCAGTGGTTTGACCTCCACATAAAAATGTATTTCCTAAAATATTAATGCCCGCAACAGGTTTTGGATTAATGGTTATACTGAATGCTGATGAAGACAATGCACAACCTGATGCATCACTTATTGTTAAGCTATAAGAACCCGAAGTTAAAGGTGTGTAATTTTGATTGGTGGCTCCCGAAATTATTGTTGTTCCATTAGACCATTGATAATTGTAACCATTAGAAGTTGTTGTTAAATAATACCCTGCTCCTTCACACCATGTTGTGGTTCCGCTACTTGTGTTAACAAGAGGAGTAGTAATTGATGAAACTGTTATGCTAATTGTATTTGATACTCCTGTGCAACCACCGGCATCAGTTACTGTACAATAATATGATCCGGGATTACTAACTGTAATTGATTGGCCCGTGGATCCGTTAGACCAGAGGTAGCTATAAAATACTGAGCTAGTTGATATATTAATAGTTCCGCCTGGACAAAGTGTTGTAGCTCCTGAAGCAGTTATGGTAACAGCAACTGAACTTGCAGCAGAAATTGTTACAGGTGATGAAACAGAGGTGCATCCCGAGCTATTTGAAACAGTAAGTGTATAGGTACCTGGTGTTGAAACTACTATTGAAGATGTAGTTGCACCATTTGACCATAAATATGTCGCACCACTATTTGTGGAACTTAAGGTGGTAGTTTGACTACCACAAATTGATGTATTTCCTGTTACAGTAATTTCAGAAATCGGTAAGGAATTGACAGTAATAGACAATGATGCAGATATTGCAGTGCATCCGGAAGTATTGCTGATATGTAAATTATAAGTTCCCGAACCCGAAGGAGTGAAGTTTTGATTTGTAGCACCTGAAATTAATGTGCTCCCATTATACCATTGATAAGTAACTCCTGTAGAGGTTGTTGTTAGATAAACTCCAGAGTTCGAACAGAAAGTTGTTTGTCCGTTGCTTGTTGAAATTACAGGGGTTGTTAAGACTCCTGTTGTAATTGCAATGGCATTTGAAGTGCCTGTACATCCATTTGCATCAGTAACAGTACAGGTAAATGTTCCGGAATTACTAACCGTAATTGTTGAAGTAGTTGCACCGGTTGACCATGAGTAGCTACTGAATGATGAATTGGTTGATAGAACTGTGCTGCCTGTGCAAAATTCAGTTGGTCCTGATGAACTTATAGAAACATTTGCTGAACCTTTAACTAAAGATACAGATGGCGAAACTGCAGAACATCCATTTGACTTGGTAACTGTTAGTGTATATGTTCCTAAGACTGAAGTTGTAATTGATGAAGTTGTAGCACCATTTGACCAAAGATATGAAATACCGATTCCGCTAGATGTTAGTGTAGCTGTTTGAGTTCCGCAGAGTGAAGTTCCGGCACCTGAAACAAGAATTAAAGCAACAGGACTTGCGTTAACAGTTACGCTAAAATTTGCAGATTCTGCAGTACAACTCCATTGATCAGTCGTTCTCACTTTGTACTTTGTGGAAGTTACTGTTGGATAATAATTCTGACCGGTGGCACCAGATAAGTCAGTTCCTCCCTTTGACCATTGATAACTATAGCCTGCCGCCGTAGTGAGATAAACACCCGCATTATCGCAAAAAGTAGTTGGTCCGCTGCAAGTTACAATCGGAGTAATTGGTGTATGCACAGTTACTGTTATTGAATTTGAAATGCCGGTGCATCCATTGGCATCTGTTACAGTACAATAATATGTACCAGCAGTTGAAATTGATTTTGTTTGCCCAACTGTTCCATTCGACCATAAATATGAAGAATATGTTTGAGTGACACTTAAAGTAACACTTGATCCCGAACAAATTTCAGGTGAGCTGGCAGCACTTATAGTTGGAGTTGGGAGTGCGTTAACAGTAATTATTTTAGCTCCCGAAACTCCCATGCACCCATTTCCATCAGTTACTGTTACTGTATAGCTGCCTGAAGTAGTAACTGTAATTGTTGGTGCAGTTGAACCTGTTGACCATTGATAAGTGCTATATGGATTATTCACACTTAAAATGGCTGAACTCCCACTACAGAAAGAAGTTCCATTACTTGATGTAATATTTGGATTAGGTAATGAATTAACAGTAATATAAGTTGCAATATCTGTGGTCTTTGTGCAACCGTGAACTAATTCGGTAACAACCACTTTATAATTACCTGTTGCAGAAGGATAATAATTCTGATTAGTAGCGCCTGAAATATTAGCGCCACCCAATAGCCATTGGTAAGAGTAGCCTGATGCAGCCGATAAATAAACTCCTGAACCTGCACAGAAAGTAGTTCCACCTCCATTGACAGTAATAGTTGCATCCGGTAAATTCCATGAATTAACAGTTATAGTATTGGATGTTCCGGTACAACTATTTGCATCAGTGACAGTGCAGGAATAATTTCCTGAAGTAGTTACTGTCTTTGATTGCCCAAATGTTCCATTAGACCAATTGTAAGAATTAAATACTTGAGTAACACTTAAAACCACACTTCCTCCAGAACAAAAATCTGTTGCTGAAGCGGCACTTATCACAGGTACCGGATTGGGATTTACAGTAATTGTTTTTGCTGCCGAAGTTCCTACGCAGCCATTACCATCTGTAATTGTTGCAGTATAACTCCCTGAAGTTGTAACAGTAATCGTAGGTGCAGTGGAACCTGTTGACCATAAGTAAGTATAGTATGAAGTTGCAATACTCAAAACTGTTGAACTTCCATTGCAAAAAACAGTGCCGTTACTTGATGAAATATTTGGTGTTGGAATTGGATTAATTGTAATGTTTGTTGGAGTAGAAGTTCTCGAGCATCCGTGTGCTTCTGTTGTGGTAACTTTATAGGGCCCACCTGTGGTAGGTGTGTAATTCTGTAAAGTTGCTCCAGCTATATTAATTGAATTTTGCTGCCATTGATAGGTGTACCCTGCTTGTGTTGACATATAAACAGGACTTCCGGCACAAAAAGTTGTGCCTCCCCCATTCATAACAATTGTTGGAGTTGGAAGATCGTAAACTGTTACGGGAATTGAATTGGCACTTTGACCAATACATCCATTTACATCTGTAACTGTTACAAAATAAGTCGCTGAAGTTGAAACAATTTTTGTTTGCCCAAATCCGCTTGGTGACCATGTATAATTACTATATCCATATGGGGCAGATAGCGTTACACTCTGATCATAACAGAACTCAGTAGGACCACTGGCAGTAATGGTAGGATGAGGTAACTGGTAAACTGTGATTGCTTCAGTATCTGAAACAGACTTACACCCATTTAAATCTGTAATTGTTACCCAATAATTACCATTCAATTTTGCAAAAACGCTCGCTGTTGTTTTACCATTTTGCCATAGGTAGGTTAGTCCCGTTGGAGGACTAACTATCTGCAGATTTAGCTGAACACTGTCTCCGTCACAAAAGAATCTGGATCCTGCAGGGAGAATATTAGGTCGATTGGGTAATGAATTTACAGTTATGTGAACCGTATCAGCACCATAATAACCTCCAACAACAGTATATGCACGAACCCAATAATCGCCTGTTGCTTTTGCATATATAGTTCTGGTGGTGGCACCCGTTGACCATACATATGATACATAGCCTGAACCTGCATCCAATTGTACACTATCATTCTGGCAAATAGTTGAAGATCCATTTACTGTAATGTTAGCAGAAGGTGGCGCAGCTGGTACGAAACTACTATTGATTTTTGTTATTGAATATGCTGGTAATAAAAGTGTTGCTGGTAGAGTACCGCTTAATTCTGTAACATCTGTTGTACTATTTCCTATTGGCTTTAATACATCAGTATATTTTTGTTTATAAGTTCCTCCTCCTGGATAAAGTACCGTTGTTGTTAGATTATAAACTGAGTCAGTAAGGTTAAGAATGATGGCATCGGACCCTGCTGCATTATTAAAAAGCCATCCATAAACTCTATCATAACTATAACTATTTATTCCATAATCTTCAACCGTAGTAATTTGAGGATTTGGAGTAAAAACTAACTTAGAAGAATATGTTTTATCACTAGCTGACTCCCCCAGCAATTTCATTGTAACACCTGAAGCTGTTAGACCCCAATAAGTAGTGGAAGGTGGATTGGGAGGAGCAGTCCAACTTCCATCATCTCCACCAAAATTAAAACCATTCGTTACAAAAAAATATTGGCCATACAATGCCGAGCCATCCAT